>JAFYLU010000041.1 GCA_017550025.1 Bacteroidales bacterium
AGTCGTCTCGGACGTTCCACCAAGATAGTCGTGAACACTCTTGATGAACTGACAAAGGCGGGAGTTAACGTCTATATTCAGAACCTACCGCTCTGCACCCTCAACGAGGACGGACAACCGAACCCTATTGCCAAGATGATTACAGCGGTACTCTCATCATTTGCCGAGATTGAACGAGACAATATCAAATACCGCCTCAACAGCGGTAGAGAACTCGCCAAGGCAAAGGGCGTTAAAATGGGACGTAAAGTCGGTTCTATTAAGTCCAAGGAACAGAAGGCTGACGAGTATTCAAACGTCATCAAACACCTTAAAAAGGGGCAATCTATACGCAATACAGCGAAGTTGTGCGGTGTTTCAGTCGGTACCGTTCAGAGAGTTAAGAAAGAGTTCGGATTGTAATCCTAAAAAGGATATGTGTCAAACGCATCTGTATGAGCCGGCTCGTATTCGGCTTTGTTGTGGGAATTGAGTACTGGTGTTTCCATCTTTTTCTCGTGTTGGCAGGCAAAGATAAAAATAAATAGTTAAATTTGTAAGATGTGATTTTCCGCCTGTATGAAAGCCTCCGCACATTTTATAGTAGCCGTATTTCTCTGCCTTCTGGCCCCAAAAATCGTGGTTCATGCCCAGAAGGACAGGGTTCCGCATCGTAACGGCATGGAATGGAGCAGATATGAATTTCCTTTATATGGCGACGTCGACAGCATCATATGCCGTTGTATCAGTGTCAATCCGGATACCGGTAAGGAATATCATGAACCATCGGAGGACTATGTCATCACATTCAATAAAAACGGAGATGTCGTCTATATATCTCTCTGCATTGATGAGCAGGATACAGATCTGATCTGTCCAGCCGAGCGTCGTTTCTGGTATAATGACATGGGGTTAAACACAGCGATTGACCATGTCATGGATTTGGGGGTTGGCGATCTTATATATGTCACATATTATACTTATGATCCGGATAATTCACGAAGGCTGAAAGGTGAAATATACGACGAGGACGAAAAGTTGACAGGTATCGAAAATTATGTGTATGACAATGACGGGCATCTCCTGAAGAAGGAGATATGTTCTTCAGATGGAGAATTGTCAGAGGAGATCATTTACGATCCGCACATGAACATCACTCAGATCAACGAGTATTTCAAAGGTCGTCTTAGTGGTATGACTTCTAATGTTTATGACGAGTGCGGCAGGCTTCTTCTTTCGACCGTATGCACTGCAGACCCTTCCGACAAGATGGAGATCCGGCATACTGACACATATGAATATGATGAGCGCGGATGCCTTGTTTCAAAGGAAAGGAAGATGCCATTATTAGTGCTGCTTCCGGGCCATCAAGGCCTTTCTTCCAGAGAGTATACCTACAGATGGGAATATGAATCTGATCTTTCAGGCAATATAATCAAGGAAACATACTACTCTGACAGTGCTTCGATACCTTGGATGATAAAATATTATATAATAGTATATTTAACAAAATAGTTATCATGAAAAACAAAATTGTTACCTATGCGGCATGCCTTCTCGCGGCTGCCTGCACCTCTCCTGCCGGCTCAAATCTGGTCGACAGAATGACACATGACCCTAATGCGACCAACACCGAGACCATCCTTCATGTATGGAGCTGGAACTTCCCTTCTATCGCTGACAATATGAAGCAGATCTCTGATGCTGGATTCACCATGATCCAGACTTCTCCGGTCAATGCATGCTTCAGTCCTGAGGGCGGAAACATCAAGATCTTTGATGAGAAGGAAGGCAACTGGTATCATTATTACCAGCCTACTGACTGGACCGTCGGAAACAATATCGTCGGAACAGAAGAGGAGATGAAGGCGATGCTTGACTCTGCTGCCAAGTATGATATCCGAGTTCTCGTTGATGTGCTTCCTAACCATACCGCATTCAATATCGATCTCGTGACTGACGAATTCTATGCAGCAGTGGGTGGAAGAGATAAGATGTTCCATTCAAAGGGACTTGAGGGCATTCAGGATTATAATGACCGTACACAGTGCACTCTTCAGGGTGTAGGCGGACTTCCTGATGTGAACACAGAGAATCCCCTTTTCCAGAAATATTATATGGAATTCGTGAACAAGCTTGTGAATATGGGTGTACGCGGCTTCCGTTACGATACAGCGAAGCATATCGGCGTGCATTCTGATCCTCTTGATACAGAGGCAGGTGTCGTTGAAAACGATTTCTGGGATGTGGCTACAGGCCGTAAGGAGGTAATGGGCGTTTCCCTCGCTATTCCTTATGACAGTCTTTTCGTATATGGTGAAGTCCTTCAGGACAGAAATGTACCGGAAAACGAGTATGCAGGCTATTTCGGCCAGACAGCATCTACATATGGCCATGTGATCCGCGAGGTTCTCGCAAAGAGAAGCGCAAAGGACATCGACATCCTTTCATGGTACCATACTGCTGCTCCTGAATATCTTACAACATGGGTAGAGAGTCATGACACATATTGTAACGCAAACGAGAGCGCAGGACTCACAGATGCGCAGATCCGTACAGGATGGGTTTTCCTTACTGCCCGTCAGAACGGTACACCGCTTTTCTACAGCCGTCCTATGAACTCGACTCGCGAGAATTATTGGGGTGACAACCTTCTCGGTGCTCGTGGAAATGACGAGTTCTTCCATCCGGAAGTGGTGGCTGTCAATAAGTTCCGCAAGGAAATGGCCGGCCAGAAGGAGAATATCCAGGTAGTGGCAGATGGCCAGGTTGTTGCGGTAAGTCGTGGCGACAAGGGTGTAGCTCTCATCAACTTCTCCCTTGATACAATTGATGTCGAGGCTCCTGTTGCCCTTCCTGACGGTGAATATACAGACAATGTATACGGCTGCGCATTCAAAGTCGAGAACAGCGTGCTTAAGGGTGTCGTAATGCCAGAAACCACTTACATCGTAGTAAGAAAGTAATTACGTGTTGCGCTCATTGGCCCTTATACCTTGACGAAAAGATCGCTGTTTTATTGTCAAGGTGTGCCTGAAAACGGCGTAAAACCTCTAATTTAACTACACCTTGACGAAAAGATACACATTTCTTTGCCAAGGTCTTATAGTAAAACCGCCCTCGTACCATAAAAGGTGCAAGGGCGGTCTCTTTATATCGCCTGGAGCGGTCTTCCGCTACTTCTTGAGGAAGCAGGTCTTGAGAACTATGCTGCTGCCTTCGATCTTGCAGTCAACCTCTTCCGGATTTTCTGTAAGGCGGATGCTTCTGACTTTTGTTCCGCGCTTGATGACCATAGACGAACCCTTTACCTTGAGGTCCTTGATTACTGTAACGGCGTCGCCGTCAAAGAGTTCTGCTCCGTTGCTGTCTCTTGCCACATCATCGGCCTCTGCTGTTTCCTCCACCGAATCAAATTCGTATGAGCAATCAGGGCATACATAGAGCGATCCGTCAAAATAAGTGTATTCGCTGCCGCATTTAGGGCACTTTGGAATCTCTGTCATAAATGTTTCTGTTTGATTAATATGCTTTCAGGGCGCAAAAATAATCATTTCGGGGTCATTTCCAAAATCCTCCCTGTCAGCATGTGCAAACATCAAAACAGTTTATTATATTTGTACCTGTTTGATAACCATTTATCGATAACGACTAAAACATCAATGACTATGAAAAGGACAATCATGATTCTTTGCCTTTTGGCAACAATGGTGGCATGTGTTTCACAGAAACCGGCTGCAGAGGCTTGGGTAAAGGTAGAAGGCAACAAATTCATCGATCCTCAGGGAAATGAAATCGTGTTCAGAGGATTATGCTTCTCTGATCCGGTAAAGCTCGTAAGTGACGGCCAGTGGACAGAGAGATATTTTGCGGAAGCGGCTGCATGGGGCGCGAACATCGTGAGATTCGCAGTGCATCCTTCCAACATCAACAGCATGGGCTGGGATGCCACATTCGAAGCAATGGACCAGGGAATCGAGTGGGCGAAGCAGCATGGAATGTATGTCATAATGGACTGGCATTCAATCGGTAACCTTAAGGAGGCGAAGTTTACGAATCCTATGTACAACACTGACCTTGAAGAGACATTCAAGTTCTGGCGTACCGTTGCAGACCGCTACAAGGATGAGCCTGCAGTGGCATTATATGAGGTGTTCAACGAGCCGACCGTAACCGGAGAAAACACCGGAGAATGCACATGGGAAGAGTGGAAGGGAATCCAGGAACAGATCATCGACACAATCCGCGTATATAATCCTAATGCTGTATGTATATGTGCCGGTTTTGATTGGGCATATGACCTCAGACCTGTTGCCACAATGCCTATCGAACGCGAGAATATCGGATATGTATCGCATCCTTACCCGATGAAGCGTCACCAGCCATGGGAAGAGCAGTGGGAGGCTGACTTCGGATATGTAGCTGACACTTACCCTGTGATCTGTACCGAAATCGGTTTCTGCCTTGAGAATGAGAAGGGTGCACACATCCCTGTAATCTCTACAGAAGTCTATGGCGAGCATATCACCAAATATTTCGAGAAGAAGGGAATATCTTTCACCGTATGGTGCTTTGACACTGACTGGTCTCCTACCCTTATCGACGACTGGAATTTCACACCGTCTACTCAGGGCCGTTTCTTCAAGAAATATCTCCAGGAGGCTGCCGGCAAAGTGTCTGCAGATGAATAATGACAATAAAACAGCCCTTGTGCTTGAGGGAGGAGGACTCCGCGGGGTGTTTACCTGCGGAGTCCTTGACTGTTTTATGGACCATGGTATACGTTTCCCTTTTACTGTAGGGGTCAGCGCAGGTGCATGCAACGGCTTGTCGTATATGTCCGGACAGAGAGGCAGGGCCAGAAGCAGCAACATAGACTTGATGGAAAAACATCATTATGTGGGCTTCAGATACCTCCTCACACAGGGATGCATCATGGATTTCAAGCTTCTCTTCGAGGATTTCCCGGAAAAGATCATTCCGTATGACTATGACGCCTACTTCGCAAATCCTGACAGGTATGTCATGGTCACTACCAATTGCCTGACAGGAAAAGCCGAATATCTTGAGGAGAAGTCATCGTCGGAGCGCGTAATGAGCATTGTCCGTGCATCGAGCAGTCTCCCCTTCCTGACAAAGATCACATATGTCGACGGTGTGCCGATGCTTGACGGCGGCATCGCTGATTCAATCCCTGTAGCTTATGCCATGGAGCAGGGATATGAGAAGATGGTTGTGGTTCTGACAAGGAACAAGGGATACAGAAAGAAAAACGGCAGGATGCGTATTGCAAAAGTCTTCTATCGAAGATATCCGCAGCTGCAGAAGACTCTGTCCGAGCGTAATGCAGTGTATAACAGGACAATGGATGTGATTGAGAAGCTTGAGGCCGAAGGCAGGATCATTGTCATCCGCCCTGAAAGGCCGGTGGAAGTGGGAAGAATGGAAAAGGATACGGGAAAACTCTCCGCTCTCTATCAGGAGGGTTATGAGATCGCCTCGAAAATGATCAGTGATTCGGTCATTACCAGATGAAAGGAATGACCTTCCATCTGACTTTCCTCATATACTCGCCATAACCTTCCAGGCCTTCTGCAAGAACCTTTTCCTCATTTTTTATCCTTGCATTGATGATAGGGATATAAATCAGCATGACAGCAAAAGACGGCAGCGATCCAAGCACTATTGGCATTGAGAGGAAAAGCAGGATCGTTGCCGAATACATCGGATGACGTACAATGCCGTAAAGTCCGTTGTCCACGACTTTCTGGCCTTCGTGTACCTCAATTGTTCTCGAGAGATAGGCATTTTCCCTCATCACTTCCGCATACATCAGATATGACATCACGAGGACTCCGGTCGCGGTCCATACGGCCCAGGAAGGGATTGATGTCCAGCCGTATCTGAAGTCCAGGCCCGCAATGATGAATGCCGCGACAAACATAAGTCCCGACAGAGCGACAACTGTCTTCTGCTCTCCTTCCTTTTCATTGCTGTTCAGCCTTTTGCGAAGCAGATCCGGGGAATATGCCAGCATCACAATCCCAGCGGCAAGCATAGGTATGAACAGGGCCGCCATCAGAACCCATGCGTTCCAGTAATGGAATGTTCCTGCCGGCAGAAAGAGCATCAGCCCTACCATTGCTGCGCCGATGATATATTTTGACAGTGCCTGTCCGATAAGCCCCTGACGGATCTTCTTCATGTCCTTTTAATTTTAGCGATGATTTTACAAAGCTAATGAATTTCAGGCATATGGCAATATTTTATCTGAATGTCCGACTTTGATTATTTTTTGTATATTTGCTTTTTTTGAAGATATTCAGTATTGACGAATCTGCTAAACCTGACTGATTATGAGTAAAGCTAACCCAAGAGACCACTCTCTTTTTCTGAAGGCATTCCGTGCTTATCTGCAGTTTGTGAACTCCGGACTTTATTTCAAGAAGGAGCATATTCTGGGACTTGAGAATG
This sequence comes from Bacteroidales bacterium, assembly GCA_017550025.1. GTDB lineage: Bacteria > Bacteroidota > Bacteroidia > Bacteroidales > UBA932 > Cryptobacteroides. Next base: position 6,454 of record JAFYLU010000041.1, read on the forward strand.
TGCCGGTGAACGGCACGCCGACAGTTATCGTATCTAACCATCAGAACTGTCTGAACGACCCTCTCTGCGTATGTCTGCAGCTGACGGACCGAAGGATGAACTTTCTTGCCAGAGCCAATGTATTCAACAATCCTGTATTCAACAAGGCTCTCCGTGCCATGGGACTTCTCCCGGCTTACAGAATGGGTTATGAAGGTCTGGCGCATGTACGCAAGAATTCCGAAACCTTCGAAGATGCCGGAAAGGCGCTTATGGATGGTGAGACAGTGATGCTGTATCCGGAAGGCGGGCATCAGGACAAAAGATGGCTCGGATCCTTCAAGCTCGGATATCTTCGTATCGCATTTACGGCGGCTGAAAAGATGGACTTCAAGGAGGATGTGATGATCCTTCCTTCGTGCAACCACTACTCTAATTATTTCCATGCCAGGACGGAAATGCTTATCAGGTTCGGCAAGCCGATATCCCTGAAGCCATATTATGACCGCTACAGGCAGGAGCCGCGTGCTACAATGGTGGAAATCAATTCGCTTGTGCACAGTACCATCAAGGAAATGATGCTTCATATCGACGATATAGAACATTATGACCAGATCGACTGGCTGCGTGAAAACGAATATGGAAAGAAATATGCCCGTCAGCATGGCTATAAGAAGAATTATCTTCCGTCGCGACTTCTTTCGGACCAGTCTCTTGTCAATGACCTTCAGAAGGCAGCCGAGAGGAATCCGCAAGAAATGGAAGGCGTTTATAAGGATACTGCAAAACTAATTGAAGGTATCAGGGAACTTAATATCAGAGACTGGCTTTTCAGGCATAATCCGCATCTGGAAGCAGTTCTTTTGCGTGGACTCGGTCTGCTGACCCTCCTTCCTCTTTTCATCATATCGATTATCCCGACCGGACTTCTGTTCATTGTTCCGGAGATTTTCCTGAAGAAAATGATAAAGGACCAGATGTTCGTAAGCTCGTTCAGGGTGGCCGTCAGTGCTTTGATTACAATTCCGGTCTGTCTGATCCTGCCCGTGGTTCTTCTTTGGGTATACATGGGCTTCTGGTGGGCTTTGGGATATTTCGTCGCATTCCCGATGATGTTCCTTCTCGCATGGAACTATATGAGGCTTTTCATGAAGTTCGTCGGCACATGCAATTTCGTCGCACCGAAGAATAGGAAGAAGATCAGACAGTTGCGCAAGCTCCGCAACAGTATATTCTCACGTCTTGATTCAATGATAGGATAACTCTAAAAGCCAGCGTATGTTTGAATTTAAAGATTAGTTGCTATATTTGCACCCGACAACGCCATGACGGTGTTGTAAATATATGATAATTGCAGGGGTGCCCGGGCTACCGTGGCTGAGATCATACCCAAGAACCTGATCCGGATAATGCCGGCGTAGGAACGCAGAATCTCATTGAACATGTGTGCGTAAGCACCATGTCAGCCCCTTGCATAAATGTGCATACATTATGCGAGGTTTTTTATTTATTGCGGCGTTAAGTGCGCTGATCCCCTTTTCCGCACAAGGTGTGGAGAAGGAAGCGGCCGATGAAAAGGTCGAGAGGCTCGACAGTGTCGTTGTCTCAACGTCGAGGGCAGGCAAGGATACTCCTGTCACATTCACAATGGTCGGTAAGGAGGAACTGCGTCGTTCCAACCCTCTCAATTCCCTGCCGATGAACCTTGCCTTGCAGCCTTCCGTGGTTTCCGTCAATGAAGGAGGTACAGGCCTTGGCTATTCAAAGATGACTGTCAGAGGCTCCAAGGGTTCACAGATCAATGTGACTCTCAACGGAATAACTCTGAATGATGCGGAGTCACAGGAGGTGTTCTGGGTAAACATACCCGCCCTGTCGTCGATGATTTCAAGCGTGCAGCTGCAGAGAGGTCTGGGGACATCCGCAAATGGTGCGGGAGCATTCGGTGCGAGCATCAACATGAGCACGGCATCTGTAAGCAATGCCCCTTTTGCGTCAGCGGAAATGTCTACAGGCTCATATGGAACATTTATCAGCACATTCGCAGCCGGCACAGGCCTTATGAGTTCCGGACTGTATTTCAATGCTGCCTATTCCCGTGGTCTTACAGACGGATATATCCGCAATGCATTTGCTGAAGTGCAGTCACTCATGGCTGTGGCAGGCTGGATGAAAGGAAGGAATTCGCTTCGCCTGACCTATCTGATGGGTTCGCAGCATACTGGAATCACATGGGAAGGAATCAGTCCCGAGCAGTATGAAATTGACAGGAGGTATAATCCGGCAGGAGAATATTATGACGAATATGGCAATGTGCATTACTATGATAATGAAACAGATAATTATGCCCAGCACCATCTGCAGCTTAATTATACCCATTCGCTCAATGACCGCCTTGCATGGAGCACGACTTTCAACTATACTCGTGGAGACGGATATTATGAGAATTACAAGGCCGGAAAGTCCTTTTCAAAATATCTGATGCCGAATCCTGTCATCGACGCGGTGGAATATGAAGAAGGAGATTTCATCACCCGAGAGGCCCTGGCTAATGATTATTATGTGCTCAACACCGATCTGCGATATCGTTCGAATGTTCTTAATATCACAGGAGGATTGACCTTGTCCCGCTATGACGGAGACCATATCGGAAATGTCTTGTGGAATGATGTCCTTGGGGATTCATACGACTATGCAGCTGATACATGGTATCTGAACCGTGGTCTCAAGCATGAGGCAAACGCCTTTGTGCGTGGGGAAATTCTTCTCGGAAAGAGCTTTACTGTCTTCGCCGACCTTCAGTACAGGGGTGTATGGCTTGCAATGTCAGGACCGGAGGATGACGGAGTCCTGCTGGATTATGATGAGAACTGGAATTTCTTCAATCCTCGTGCAGGAGTTTCTTACCGTTTGAATGAGGCGTCCCGTGTCTATGCTTCTGCTGCCTTGGGACATCGTGAGCCTGGCAGAAGTGATATTAAGGAACTCATACTTGATGCCAACAAGGCCTTGTCAGCCGGTGCGGTGAGTCGCGGGGTTGACATAAGGCCGGAAAAGATGGGGGACATTGAAGCCGGATATGAATATTCAGCTGATCGTCTGTCATTGTCGGCGAACATATACCTGATGGAATATAAGGACATGCTGCTCGAGACTGGAAAATTGAGCGATGTAGGCTATGCTATCAAGGAAAATGTGCCTAGAAGCTGGCGTCGCGGTATCGAGCTGGCCGCAGGATGGAAGATTTCAGAAATGCTTCAGGTGGGAGGAAATATAACTCTATCAACCAACAAGATACGTTCTTATACAGCTTACTATGAAATGTATGACAATATGAATGATTGGAATTATCTTGGTCAGCATGAGGTCGTATATGAAAATACTGATATCTTGATGTCGCCGTCTCTCGTGGGTATGGCTTCGGTGACATTCAGACCTTTCGCCTCGTCAGGAAAATCCCTGAAGTCATTATATGCGATGCTGAACGGAAAATATGTCGGAAAGCAGTATTTTGATAATACTTCATCTGACGAGCGTTCCATCCCTGCTTATTTTGTGAGCGATCTTTCGCTGGGCTGGGAACTTCCTTTGAAGTCTCCCCTCTCTGAACCCGAAGACAGAGAAGGATCCTCTATCCGTTTTTCATTCCATGTCAACAATCTCCTGAACAATCATTTCTATGCAGACGCATGGCTGTGGCGTGCATATTTCAAACAGGAAGATTCATTCTATAATGACATTGGAATTTATCCGCAGGCTCCTGTGAACTGGATGCTCAAGGTCGCATGGAACTTTTAACTGTCATCCCCGGCTCGACCGGGGATCTCTTTTTCCTTATTTCATACCAAGGAGGAAACGCACCGGAATGTCAAGACGCGACCTCCAGTCTTCTTCTGAATGCGAGTGTCCTTCAAAGAAACGGTACATATAGTTGCCGTCAGTGCACTCATCACGATTCCGGTCTGCCTGATCCTGCCGGTCATTCTCCTGTGGGTGTTCGTGGGATTCTGGTGGGCACTGGGCTATCTGGTTGCATTCCCGATGATGTTCCTTCTTGCATGGAACTACATGAGGCTTTTCATGAAGTTCGTCGGCACATGCAACTTCATCTCGCCAAAGAACAAGAAGAAGATCAAGGCTCTGCGCAAGCTTCGCTACAGCATCTTCTCTCGCCTTGACTCAATGATAGGCTAATGCGGCTGGTTTGATGTCATCCCCTGCCTGCCTTATTGTTATCCCCGGCTCGACCGGGGATCTGCTTTTATGCAAACGGGAAAAGTAAGCGGTTTTTTGGAGCTTACAGGCCAAAATCGGGGAAATTGAACGGTTTTTGTGCTCTGAAAGGCAAAAGTCGAGCGATTTTTGCCTTTCAGAGTTTTGTACTGGTTGAGCCGCCCGATCAAGTCGGGCATGACAGTAAAATGAGAGTCGGGCACGGATGGCATGACGTCGATAGTGGATGGTACGGCTGTATTAACGTTCAGCCAAAAGGAAGCGGACAGGGATGTCGAGGCGGGAACGCCAGTCCTGTTCCGAATGGGAGTGGCCCTCGAAGAAACGGTACATGTAATTCTCTGATTTCCAGTCGAGTGTTGCGATCATTTCATTTATTGCTGCCTGATGTTCCGTATAGGCTGAATCTATCCAGCAGTCTCCGCAATCCATGTAAAGCATGTGCTCGTTGTCGGCCGGAAGATTTTCCCGGAGATATTGCAGATATGCCTCTGCAGCAGGCTTCTGGCTGGTCTTGACATATGGGTTTTCCAATGAACTGTGAGTGGACAGGCAGGCTGCACCTCCGAATACTTCCGGATAGCGGCAGAAGGCGTATGAAGATATGAGTCCGCCACAGCTGCTGCCCATAACGAATGTGTGTGCCGGATCTCCCCAAGTCGAATACAGGCTTTCAACCCAAGGCTTTACTTCTTCCACCACAAAACGCAGATACTCGTCTCCGAGCGGCCTGAAGTCTTCAGGCAGAACTCCTTCCGGCACATCGTCACATATTTCCGAAGGGTAATATTCCTCATATCGAAGCGAAGTATTGTCAATTCCGACCACAATGCATGGCCTGATCTCCCCTTTCTGCATCAGTTCCGAAAGCACCTCATCAACTCCCCATTCCTGATGGTTCCAGGTGATGGAAGCATCAAAGAGATTCTGTCCGTCATGCATATATATGACGTCGTAACGCACTGCAGGATCATAGTCTACCGGTGTCCACACGCGAAGGGAGCGGCTTTCTACATATTGCGAGACAAATCCTTCATGAATTGTGAGATTTCCGGTTACAGGTGCTTCATCAGCATTTCTGCAGGCAGATATAGCTGCAAGCGAAGCAATCATCATCAGGCAAGCTTTCTTCATATTCTGTTATCAATTGAAATGAGTCCAAAATTAGGCAATATTACCAAGAATGCCAACATGATTACATGGACACCCGTAGGGATAAATGCCTTTTTCGCAGACTTTAGACCCTATAATGGAGCCCCAATGGCTATATTTTGAATATTTTTTCGATATTTGTAAGATTATATATATCATACCTGAACCTATGAAATGTTATAAAGGCACCGTCCTCTCTGTCGATTCCAATGACGGGGTATATGAATTCCTTGTTGAAGACAAGGGCGCTATCCTGTTTGTAGGCAATGAGTTGCCATCCGAATATGCGAGCGCAGAGATAGTCGGTCTGGGCAACAAGGTCCTCGCTCCTGCATTCGTGGATACCCATCAGCACTTTGCATCACTCTCCACCTTCAATGCCGGCCTCAATGTAATGGAGGCAGAGTCAAATGAGGAGATTGCCAGGATGATAGGCGAATTCGCCGCGAAGACAAAGGCAAAGACACTGATAGCATTCGGAGCATCTCCCCACTCTGTAAAGGAAGGAAGGCTCATCAACCGTAAAGAAATAGACGCGGTCTGCTGCGGAAAGGAGGTCATGGTGGTCAAATATGACGGACATGCCTGCATAGTGAGCTCTCCCCTTCTTAAGAAACTCGACAAGAAACTTTCCAAGCTTCGCGGTTACCATCCGGATACAGGAGAAATGAATCAGGAAGCATTTTTTGCATGTTCCGATTATATTTCCGGATCTCTGTCCATCCCTGACCTTTTCCGAAATATGCAGAATGCGACAGATTATCTTGCCTCAAAAGGTATCGGAAGCATTCACACAGTGAGCGGTGTCGGATTTATAGCCAATCTTGATATTACAATAGAAAAGCTTTTCGCAAGATCACTTCGTAACGGTTTTCAGATCAGGGTCTTCCCGCAGGCCCTTGACACAAAGGTAGCTACATCCCGCCGTATCCCACGCATCGGAGGATGCTTCGAATGTGCCCTGGACGGATGTTTCGGATCGCGCGATGCTGCTCTCAATGAAACATATGCCGATCCGGAAGACGGTAACGGTATATTATATTACTCTGATGAAAAGGTCATCGAATTCTGCTGCAAGGCCAACAGACTCGGACTTCAGATAGAGCTCCATGCCATTGGAGACAAGGCATTTGACCAGGCAGCAAGAGCCCTCAAGGCTGCCCTCGACGACTATCCTCGCAAAGATCACAGGCATGGCATCATCCACGATTGCCTGCCAACAGAAGAAGGAATTGCGATTTGCAGAGAATACGGCATCCAGATGCCAGTGCAAAGTGCATTCATCGGATGGAAGCAGGAGCCTGACTCATATCTCGAAGAAATTCTCGGAGCGCAAAGAGCATCCCGTCTCAACCCAATAAAGACATTTGCAGACAACGGCATCGTTGTCTCCTTTGGCTCGGACGCCCCATGTACCGACCCAGACCCTATCCAGTGGATTCACAAGGCTGTGAACCACAGCAACCCAGACGAACGCATTAATGTCCGCCAGGCACTCCGTATGGCAACATACAACGGAGCATATACTACCTTTGACGAGAAGGAAAGAGGCAGCCTTGAAGCCGGAAAGGTTGCTGACATGGTCATTCTTTCCGATAATCCATATACCGTCGACAGCACAAGACTTGCAGATATAAAGGTTGAGCAGCTGATATTGTCGGGAAGCCCGTACCAGAGTGCTGTGACCCCGCTTGCAAAATGTATATGGAACGGCATATTTTCGAAAAACAGATACTAAAAACCAAAACCTAAATAATGAATAAGAATTACCCAATTTACAAGACAACCTTTATTGATGACATGCGGTCGCTGGTAGAGGAAGCAGCACAGAACTTCACTGACAGCATTGCAATTTCATATAAGGACAAACCGACTGACAAGGAAGTCAGGAAGGTGTCATTTCTTCAATGGCGTGATGATGTACGTAACCTTGGAACTGCACTTATAGCAAACGGTCTGCGAGAGGAAAATATAGCCATTGTAGGTGAGAACTCATACGGATGGTGCTGTTCATTCTTTGCAGTTATGGCCATAGGCTCTGTCACAGTACCTGTGGACAAGGAACTTCCTGTAGAGGACATAGACGGTATAATATCCACTACCGGATGCAAGGCAGTAATATTCGGAAAGACGGCAGAAGACAAGATCAAGGCCCTTCTGAAGGATGGAGGCCTTAAAACAGTCGAACTCCTCGTATCTGTCAATCCTTCAACTTCAATCGGAAGTGCTGAAGCTGGCAACAGGACATTGACCTCTCTTGAAGAACTGCAGAACAAAGGTGGCGGACTGTATGAAGGCGGCGACAACTCCTACTATGACTATAAGATCGATGTAAACAGGCTCGCATCCATCGTCTTTACATCCGGAACGACCGGAAAAGGCAAGGGAGTCATGCTATCGCAGGCAAACATCTGTCTTGACATGACATTGGGAATGTATAATTTCGACATCACCAGAAAGACGCTTCATGTACTTCCTCCGCATCACACATTCGGATCGACCGTGAACTATGTCGGTCATCTTTCCCAGGGATGTGAGGTCTATATCTCAAGCGGTCTGAAGCATGTCAGCGATGAGATCCGTGAGCAGCAGCCGACGCATCTCATACTGGTTCCTGCCTTTCTCGAAGTGATGAACCGAAAGATATGGGCAACTGCACGAAAAACCAGAAAGGAAGGCCTCCTGAAGGTCATGATGAAAGTCAGCGACTGCTTGAGAAAGGTCGGAATCGATCTTCGCAAGAAGCTGTTCTCGAGCGTTCTGGCAGCTTTCGGCGGCAAGCTGGAGCTTGTCATCTGCGGAGGTGCGAAGCTTGACGAAGAGATCATCAGGACATTTGATTCGCTCGGAATCACCATTCTCAACGGATATGGAATCACCGAATGTGCTCCCCTTATCTCTGCAAACAGAAACCTCTACCGCAAGGCGGGCAGTGTCGGTACGCCTATCCTCGCATGTCGCGTGAAGATCGATAATCCTGACGAAAACGGAGAAGGCGAAATCTGCGTGAAGGGACCTAATGTGATGCTTGGCTATTATAATAATCCGGAAGCCACTGCCGAGGTTTTCGACAAGGACGGATTCTTCCATACAGGAGATTACGGCCGTCTTGATGATGAAGGCTGGATCTATATCACAGGCAGAAAGAAGAATCTGATCATTCTGTCAAACGGCAAGAATGTATATCCGGAGGAGATCGAGGCTGACCTGCAGAAGGTGGAAGGTGTCTGCGAAGTTGTCGTATATGCAGGAGAAAGCCGTGTACAGAAGGACAAGATAACAATTGTGGCGGAGATATTCCCGGATGCTGATCTCCTTGCCGACAAGGGCATAACCGATATGCAGGCATATTTTGAAGACCAGGTCAAGGCCCTCAATGCCAGGATGCCTTCATACAAGGCTGTAAAGCGTGTCAAGCTGAGAGATGTCGAGTTCCAGAAGAATACATCCAGAAAGATAACAAGATTCTCGATTGACAAGACTATTGATTAGTTTTTGACTGGTATCAGGCTTGTCTGGCAAGAAAATTGCTTATTCATTTGCCCGATAAAGCGAATGAATACATGATTATAAGCACCCTTATCATAATTGTTGTAATATTATGCCATGCCCTCCCGAAAAAGACAAGGGAAAAAGTCTTATACAGGCTTAAGCGTTTCCTTGCAAAGATCAGGCAGGCAATCAAGGCAAGCAGTGCAAGCAAGTGCTTATAATGATTTATGTCCCCGGCGAGTCCGGGGATTTTTTTATCCCTGGTCAAACCGAGGGCGGAGTTAATTTTGCGTAGTTTCGGTATTTTCCGTATATTTGAAAGATTTTGACTTAAAACAGCTTAAAAACCCTTTTGAAATGAGAAAAATCATTCTTTTTTCCCTATTTCTGATCATCGGACTGATCGGATCACAAACCATCCCGACCGCCCTTAATCCCGAAGCGTTTGAAAAACTGAAGTCCTTTTTTGATGCGATGCTATATATCTGTCTCGCATTCATCATGATTAATGTGGGACGAGAATTCGAGCTCGACAAGACTAAGTGGAAATCTTATACCGAAGACTATTTCATAGCGATGGCTACTGCTGCAGTGCCATGGCTCCTCATTTGCGGATACTTCATATTCCTCATGCCTGCTGAATACAGAACCAGTTGGGACACATGGAAGGAAACATTGTTGTTAAGCCGTTTTGCCGCGCCTACCTCTGCCGGAATCCTCTTCACTATGCTTGCAGCTGCAGGTCTCAAGAAGTCCTGGGTCTTCCAGAAGACAAGAGTCCTCGCAATATTTGACGACCTTGACACCATCCTCCTGATGATTCCTCTTCAGATTCTGATGATCGGCATGAAATGGCAGCTCGGAGTTGTTGTCCTCTTCGTCTTCCTGTGTCTGTATCTTGGATGGACAAAGCTGAACAAGTTCAGGATGCCGCAGAACTGGACATCCATTTTAGGATATGCAACCATGCTGGTCTTCTTCTTCCAGGGAATCTATATGGTAACTAAAGCATGCTTCGGTCATGATTCGGCAATTCATATCGAGATTCTCCTCCCGGCTTTCATTCTCGGAATGGTCATGAAGACACGCGAAAACCATTCGAGATCGAACGAGATCGCTTCGAATGTGATATCATATATGTTCATGCTTCTTGTCGGATTGAGCGCACCTCTGTTCGTAGGAGTGGATTTCGGGGCAACTGCAGGTGACTGCATGCTGGGAAAAGTCGGAGACATGAGCTGGGGAGAGATAGCGTTCCACGTGCTTATAACCACAGTTCTTTCTAATGTCGGCAAGCTTCTTCCTGTCTTCTTCTATCGTGACAGGAGCCTTACAGAGCGTCTTGCCTTAAGTATCGGTATGTTCACCCGTGGAGAAGTGGGTGCCGGAATCGTATTCATAGCTCTAGGATACGGTCTTGGAGGTCCTCTCCTTGCAATAGCACTCCTCACGATCCTTACAAACCTCATCCTTACCGGTTTCTTTGTCGTGCTTGTGAAGCATCTGGCATTGAAGGCTGAAACAGAAAAGCACGACTGATCCTGACAGGACAACCATTTTGCAGCATAGCAGATGGAATTCAGCATTGAAATATTCCTCCTTGCCATAGGGGCAAGTTTCATACAAAGGACTATCGGATTCGGGTTCGGAATCTTCATCATGACCGCACTCCCCTTTCTGATGCCTTCGTATGCAGAAGCTGTCACACTTTCCGGTCTGCTTTCGCTGACATCGGCAACAGTCGTCATGTTCAAGTATGTGAAATATGTGAACTGGAGACGATTGTTGCCCATATTTGCTGCATTCGCCGTATTTTCCACAATAGCGATTGTCATGCTGGACAGGATAGAAGGCAGGGCAATGAGGATGACTTTGGGTGTCATGCTGATCATCCTCAGCCTTTACTTCGCCTTCTTCAAGGATAAGATTCAGAAATTCATACGACCTACAAGAGGCTGGCAGCTCGGTACCGGAATGGCCAGCGGAGTGATGGGCGGTCTTTTCGGAATGCATGGTCCTCCGGTCGTATTGTATCTGATCGTGTCGGAACCGGACAAGAATCATTACATGGGAATGATACAGACCTATGCCGTGATAACTAATATCGTAATGCTCTCTGTCAGAGCATACAACGGATATGTCACACCAGTGGTCGGAACAACATATCTTTATGCGATGGGAGGTCTTGTCATAGGTGTTCTTGCCGGAAACTGGGCATTCAGCCGCATCCCTAACAGGCTTTTCACATATTTGGTATATGCATATATCGGCATAAGCGGGGCGATCATCCTGCTGACTGCCTGATACGCATGAGCAGCCTTATTCCTTCGACATGAAATGAATGCGTTGCTGCTGCGGGAACTTCTCGATGGCATATCGGAGCATTGTCCGCGGCATATGCAGCCTGTGTCTTTCGAGGAATTCCACAAGAAGGTCCTTATTGCGCTTGCCGACCTCCCGCAACATCCATCCCACAGCCTTCTGCATGAGGTCGTGTTTCGAAAAGAGCAGGATTTCAGCCAGTCTCATTGTGTCGTCATATTGGCCATGACGTATGAGCATGAGTGTAGAGACTATGGCAATTCTCCGTTCCCACATGTTTGAAGAACCGGCAAGATGATAAAGTATCCTGCGGTCGGTGCGGCCTGTAAGATAGTCTCCGAGTATATACGGAGCCGAAAGATCGACCAGGTCCCAATTGTTGATGCCTTTAGTATGATCAAGATAGAATCTGACAGCTTCATCAGGAGTCTTCCTGTATTTCTCGATCAGTATAAGAAGGGCACATAGACGGCATTCATGCCATTCGCTTTCGAGCAGTGCTTCAATGACTTCCAGAGAAACATCCTTAAACTGTCTTGCTATCTTGCGGGTATTAGGAACTGTCACTCCGATGAACCTGTCACCTTCGCCATACTCCCCTTTCCCGGTCTTGAAGAACCGTGGCAGGATAATCTTCTTCTCATCGTCTGAAAGTTTACGTAATTCTTTGATTATCTGTGAATAAAGTGTCGCAGATTTCATTGTCTCCGGAGATAGGTGGCAATATCCATCCGGATTTCTGACAAGATAATCCTGGTGATACTCTTCTGCCGCATAGAAGCACTTCAGAGGGCATTTCTCGACCGCCAGAGGTGTATTGTATTTCTGTCTGATATCCTCATATACCTTTTCCACAGCTTCCCTGTCAGACTCATCAGTCCAATATATTCCAGTTCTATATCTTGTTCCGCAATCATCGCCCTGGCGGTTGACAAGAAGCGGATCTATGGATCTGAAGAAAAGACGGCAAAGCGTTCCGAGAGATATCATCTCCCTGTCATAAACGACCTTGACGCATTCCACATGGCCTGTCCGGTCTGTATATACCTGCTGATAGGAAGGGTCTGCAAGACTTCCGTTTGCATATCCGGTTTCCGTTTCTATAACTCCGTCGAACTGACTCATATAGTGCTGGGTTCCCCAGAAGCATCCTCCTGCAAAATATATTGTGTCCATATCTACCTTATATTGGAATTTCTTCTGTACCAGATGATGAACCAGACAAGCGCAATCAGCACGCAGGCTCCTCCTATGGCATATGAAATCTCTTTCGGAAGCGACAGACCTTCAGGCGCGATGCATATGTAGGTCGAGCAGACAGATGTCATCAGCAATGCAGGTATCAGAGCTATATAGAAATTCTTCCTGCTGCGGACAAGATAGACTGTGATGGCCCAGAGCGTGAACACAGAAAGGGTCTGGTTGCACCATGCGAAATATCTCCAGATTATCTTGAAGCCGTCTGCATCACTCAAGCTATATATCAGGACGCCTGATGTAAGCAGGAACAGTGGAATGCATATCAGCAGACGCTTGCTGACAGGTTTCTGATCAATGTGCAGGAAATCCGCAGCTATCAGACGCGCTGAACGCAGGGCTGTGTCTCCGCTGGTGATCGGTGCAGCAACAATACCGAGAATAGCCAGGATACCTCCAAATGTGCCGAGCCATTCTTTGGAGATGCTTGTAGCTACGGCTGCTCCGGAATATGCCCTGCCGGTGAGCTGGTCGATAATGCCGTTCTCCTGAAAGAAACATGTGGCTGCGGCAGCCCAGATGAGGGCAACAACACCTTCTGCAACCATTGCTCCGTAAAATATAGGGCGGCAATGCCTTTCATTTGTCATGCAGCGTGCCATAAGCGGCGACTGGGTTGCATGAAATCCGCTGATGGCTCCGCATGCAATGGAAATGAACATCATCGGGAATATAGGATTCTTCTCGTACTTGGTGCCGAAGCAGTTCCATATTTCCGGAAGCTCAGGGTTCTTGACATAGAGCATCACAAGGATGCCTCCGGCCATGAAAAGCAGGGCTATGGCAAACAGAGGATAGATTTTTCCGATGATCTTGTCGACAGGGAGAATCGTAGCAAGAATATAATACAGGAATATTACAACGATCCAGAAGATCGCATTCATCCAGTCCGGAGTCATTCCTGCAAGAAGTTCCGCGGGGCCGCTTACAAAGACAGCACCCACCAGGATCATCAGGATCAAGGTGAAGACGCACATTACCTTCCTGGTAGTTGTGCCAAGAAATCTTCCAATGATTTCCGGAAGGCTTTCTCCCCCGTGACGGAGGGACAATGTGCCGGAAAAGAAGTCATGTACAGCACCGGCGAAAATGGTTCCGAATACGATCCACAGATAAGATGCAGTGCCGAACTGTGCTCCCATAATGGCTCCGAATATAGGTCCGAGACCGGCAATGTTCAGAAACTGGATCATGAATATCTTCCAGGTCGGCAGCGGAATATAATCAATCCCATCCGCCTTTGTCAGTGCGGGCGTCTTCCTGTCATCAGGACCGAAAATGCGGTTTACATATGATCCGTAGATGATATATCCGATGATGAGAACTATAAGTGCAGATGTAAATGTTATCATGTCGTCGATCTTTAAATGTTCTTTATTACTGGACAGGGGTTGCCGACTGCCACAACATAGGAAGGAATGTCCTGTGGCATAAACTTCCCAATGATCATATAGTGCCGGGTTCCCCGGAAACATAAGCCTGCAAATATAATCATATATTTCATCATCCTCCAAGATTCAACATACAACGGTTTCAAAGAAAATATCTATATTTACCAAAATAATTAAACCAAAATGATATGAAATACTTTATGGTCAGAATCATGACGCTTGCCGCATTCGTTTTTGTGACAGTGACAGCTGTTTGTGCGCAGGAGAGATCGAAGGTGGAGCAGGCTGTCAATGAGATAGTAAGCAGATACGAGAATACTGAAGGGGTCGACTGTATGACTCTTGTCAAAGGTGGCGGACTTGAAATCATCAAGGCTGCTCTGAACAATGAGTTCGGCAAGTCGTTCATGAAAGGAGTGACCAGCATCACGGTAATCGACTACAGCGATGCCTCACCAGAAATCTGTACATCTTTGCGCAAGGAAATGGATGTGTTCCTGACTATGCTTCAAGACTTCAAGATCGACGAAGTAAACGAGTTTGCCGACAATGACTACATCAGATGCTTCGCAGCGGAAAATGATGGCGTGCTGTCTGACTTCGTTATCGCAATGGAGAACGGAGACTCAAAGACAGTCATGTACATGGCTGGAAAAATCATAATCGAATAGCCAGCCAGAAACTTGCCTTCATCAAGTAGAGTCTAATACTCTACCTTATCTTCCTTCTCGGCCCATTTCCTGAAGGCGCGAAGGGCGTCTGAACGCATGAAATGCTCACATTTGATCGTCCTTTCCTCGTATTTCAGTTCGAGCTGGTCATATATGAATGAATCATCGAAGTTGATGGCCTTTGCATCATCCTTGGTATTGCCGTAGCATATTCTGCTGACGCCTGCCCAATAGAGGGCGCTCAAGCACATAGGACATGGCTCGCATGAACAGTAGACCGTACATCCTGTCAGCTGGAATGTGCCCAATTTCGCACATGCATTCCTGATTGCCATCACTTCCGCGTGTGCAGTCGGGTCGGAATCCGGTACCACTCGGTTTGCACCGGTCGCTATCACTTCGCCGTCCCTGACAATAACGGCTCCGAAGGGTCCTCCCCCGTTATCTATGTTTTCAACGGAAAGATCGATCGCCATTTCCATGAATCTTGCATCCTCTGCCGAATAGTCAGCCGTTTCCTTTAGGCATTTGTCAAGTGTATCCATATCTGCAAATATAATAATTCTCTTTAAAAAACCATTTTAATGCCATATTGGCTATATTTGTAAGTTCTTGATGTTATAGCAATAAACTGACCGCATATGAAAAGATTTATCAAGGGACTCTGTGCCATACTGCTCATATCAATTTCAGTAACATCGTATTCCCAGGACTCACTGGCTCTCCGCACCCGTCCAAAAGTCGGACTCGTATTGTCAGGCGGAGGTGCGAAGGGTGCAGCCCATATAGGTGTACTTAAATATATCGAGGAGGCCGGAATACCGATAGATTATATAGCAGGAACAAGCATGGGCTCCATTGTCGGAGGCATGTATGCATTGGGATATTCTTCTGACGAGATTCTCGACATAATCAGCGATGTCGACTGGGACAGGCTGATCAGCAATCAGGTGGAAAGACGAAAGATATCATACGGCAGGAAATATGAGAGCCTGACCCAGATGGTCACCATACCGTTTTCAGTAGGAACAGATAAGGCTGAACTTCAGTCAAGGTCTTTCAAGAACTCATTACCGACCGGTATCGTTTCCGGCGACAATCTCATAAACCTGTTCAACTCTTTGTCAGTGGGATATTCCGATCCGGTAGACTTCGACGAACTTCCGATACCGTTCCTTTGTATAGCGACCAATGTGATCAATGGTGAAGCTGATGTGCTGGACAAAGGAGTATTCTCGAAATCATTGAGGGCATCAATGGCTATTCCGATTCTCTTCGATCCGGTCAAGATAGATGATGTACTGTATGCGGACGGAGGTCTGGTGAATAATTTTCCTGCACAGCAATGCAGGGAAATGGGTGCTGATTACATAATCGGAGTGAGCATGTCACCTGGTCTGGAGAGTGACCCGCAGAACCTTTCTTCACTTTTTTCTCAGGTGAAACAGCTGAAGGAAATAATCACAGACAAGGAATTCGAAAACTACCACAACCTGTGCGATATCTTCATAAGTCCTGACCTTAAGGGAGTGGGCATGTTGAGCTTTGATGCTGAAAGCGTTGCCAGGGTTACGGAAAGCGGATACGAGGCTGCAGCTATGAAGGAAGCTGAATTCGCAGCCCTGAAGGAAAAGATCCTTTCCGGATCCGAACCAGAAGAGGCATGTCATACACCGAAGAAAGCTCTCAACATCATGAAGGAAAAAATCCTTATTTCCGGAATTGAGATGGAAGGAGTAGAAAAGGATATCGAGAAATGGGCGCGTCGCAAATGTACAGTCAAAGTCGGAGACATGGTCTCTAAAGAAGATATAGATAAGTCTGTGTCAATATATTACGGTACCGGCAACTACGACAGCATCACATATACTCTTCATGAGGACGGTTCAGCAGATGACGCCTATGTCTTGAGATTTAAATTCGTTGAAAGCCCGTCGCATGACTTTGGACTCGGACTCAGATTCGACTCGCAGGACATGCTTTCTGTCATGTTCCGTGTGGGAATCAACACCAACCGTATGAGCGGATTCAAGGCAGACATCAGCAGCAAGTTGGGTGGAAACCAATGGCTCAAGACTAATTTTTCATATGGTCACATGCTTTATCCGCGCATCAATCTTGCATACAATTTCAGAAATTCAGAACTTGATGCATATGACATGGATGACCTTGTCATGAATATGAAATTCCTGCAGCATAAGTTCAGACTTTACCTTTCTGAAAACTATTCGAGGACCGTCAGTGTCGGTGTGGGTATCGAAGCTGAAATGATCCGTCCGCGCAAGGTAATGTATCTGATTCACGATGCGCTTGACAGGGATTATCAGCCGGTCAACACAATCGGTTCCTTTGCATATCTGCATTATGACAATCTCAATAAGGTAAGCTTCCCGACAAGAGGTGTCATCGGCAATATTGATTTTACCTGGAAGGATATGCTCTTCACCTCGAAAAGTACGAGCCCGTTAAGTTTCGGTTCTGTGGTTTTAGGCGTGAAAGGCTATGTGCCGGTCATTGAAGACCGTCTCGTACTGATACCGCAGCTGTACGGAAGCATATTGTTCGGCAAAGGTGCTGTCAATGGTGTGACAGACAGCTGGAATCCGATATTCAACGGCCCCGTGCCGGCATATCCGACCATGAACAGCATTATCGGAGGTGCTGAAGCCGGCAGGTATATTGACCAGCAGCTTCCATTCATCGGATTGAACAAGATATCCCTGGCATTCAACAATGTAGCAATCGCAAGGGCAGACATCCGCACTCGTCTTTTCGGAAACCACTACCTTACGGCAATATTCAATTATGCCCGTTCAAGCATCGACCTGAAGAATTTCTTCAAGGAAAGAGATGTTCTTGAATGGGGCGAACTGTACGATTACAATGCTTCAGACTGGTGGGGAGCGGGCATCAGATATTCAATCGACACCAAGCTCGGTCCATTGAGTTTCGATATAAGTTCATCCAATATCTCGAAGAAGGTCAATCTCTATTTCAGTCTCGGACACTACTTCTGACATTATTACCGAAAAGCAACCTGTTTTTTCAGCAATAATGAGGCAAGACCGTCTTTATGCGGATTTCGGGTCGAGGCTTTCAGCAGGCATAGCGAATGGTCAGCAAATGGTCCAGTGGACCTTTGCAGTGAGCGACAGCCCTTGGGCTGAGCTGCGGATCTTGGTGAGAAGCGCTGGCAGGCATATATGCCAGTGCTGGTGACTGTTTTCCCGAACACTATTTCGACTACGGTTATTTCCTGCTTCCTAAACTGTCATCCCCGGTTATGACATGGCTTGCTCTATGGTTATCCCAGGTTTCCTATGGCCTACGGGTTAGCCTGACTTCCTATATGGTACTCCCCGGCTCGACCGGGGATCTGCTTTTATGCAAAAGGGAAAAAGGAGCTGTTTCTTGGAGCTTACAGGCCAAAATCAGGGAAATTGAACGGTTTTTGGGCTCTGAAAGGTAAAAGTAGTGCGTTTTTTTCCTTTCATGCAGCTTTGTTCCAGTTCAGATGCCCGATCACGTCTGGCATGAAGTAGAAGGAGTGGCGCGCATGACTGCCAATAACGGTTTGGACAGATTGGTTTTATGTGCACCGTCGGCGGAATATACGCTCTCCGCCGACTACAGACCGGACGGGTCGTCGAGCTCGCCCGAAGGGCTCTCCTTGCTCCCGGCTGTTGCACCGATTACGCATTGAATTGTACGTCCAAAGTGAGGAAAATTGTGACACATTGGTAATGGAATGGCTGATTGTTCGTCAAGGTGTACCGGAAAACGACCCAAAAGTGCGAAAAACAAGACACCTTGGCGGTGAATCGTTCGATTGTTCGCCAAGGTGTTATTCTTCTGGTGAAGCCAAGCCATAAGACAACGCTACGAATTCAGGAATGCGTTGAGCATGTGTGAGGTGGCTTCGGGCTCGAGCGCCATCAGACCGGCATCCATCATCTCGATTCTGTTTATGAGGAAGAGGAGATTGTCGTAGGTGAGCTTAAAGTCAGCCTTGTGAGTCAGCATGGTGTAGATTACGATGAGTCGGTCACTGTTTAGAACAGCCTCCGCAAGGTGTCTGTTGTTCTTCAGATAGTTATCGAGTCGGTCGGAAAGGCCTTCGGACTTGAACCTCAAGTGGAACTTGTTGCGGAGCATCGCGCTGTAGTTGGAGTGACTGAAGTTCTGCCTTGCCATGTCTGCGAATATGGCCTTCATGTTCCACTCGGCAGTTTCGAGTGTAGCAATGACTCCGTTCAATGCACGGGAGTAGGCCTCGCATCCAACCCAGTCCTCGCTGCACTTGTATCTCAAGTCGTGCTCCACTTCATGCCATCCCTCTGAAAACACGGTTCTGATCTGTATCTCATAAGTCGGATCAATACAGTCTCTGAATTCCTCCGGCAGGGCAGCCTTGAACTCTTCCACCATTTCTGCAGGAATGCGGCTGGTGATATTGAGACGCTGCGGACGGAAAGTAGACGAGTCGAATTCGTCGATTGCCTTCTTGACGACATCGCCAACGCTATAGTAAAGAGCAAGAACATCGACATCATCCTGGAAATACACGACGATCCTGATTCCGATCATATCCTGTAGTCCCCTTTTCCTTTGGGCATACTTCACCGACACCTTATGTCTGATTGAAGTCTCTGTCTTGACTCTGGAGAAAATCCTGAACATGAGTCCGCATCTTGAAAGTGAAGCTGAAATGTCTGAAGTAAGCTGTTCTGCAATCTTTTCTAACGAGTTCTGCATAGATATTTTCCTTTACTCATGCAAATATAGCTTTTTCTGCAGTATTTATGCAGGTAATCTGTTCATTTATGTATCTTTGCACAGCGATTCACTTTGACAAAGAAATGGCTGCTTTTCGTCAAGGTGTACACAACGAAAGTCCTACGTCCGAAAAGGCTGACGACCGAATTTAGCAGAATAATACTTTTCCTAAACGTAACAATAAGAAATGTTAAGATTAAGCCATTTTCTAGTTATATTCCTCCTGGTGTCAGGTCAACTGGCATTGAAGGCACAGAGCGATGAGGTGAGGGTCGGACTTCGTGGCGGATACAACGCCGCATTCGGAGGATTTGCGGCTGTATCCATTGAAACAAAGCAGACAATCTGGAAAGACTTTTCCATAGACGGAGGAGTACAATGCAGCACGATAGGCAGAACTGCACTGGAAGCCCGTCCTGAATATACCATGGATTTTACATGGGGCAAGATATCCCCTGAAATCCTGATCTCATATACCAATCTTGCATCCGTAAACAGTTTTGCTGCCGGAGCAGGCGCGAGTGCAGACTTCGGAGGCTTGACTGCAAGATTCGGATGGTATTACCGCATCTTCGGCGGGCACGAATCCTGGATAACAGAGAATTTCAACATCTATTACGACCTCCGTGTCCACCTGCTTCGGAAGGTTGATGACTGGCGACTGAATCTGATCATCACTAACAACGAGATTTTCGAGCTTGAAAGGCATTTCCAGCCTACATTCATAGCAGAATGCTTCCATTATCCAAAATCAAGAATCGGGATTTCATTCGGAATCGGATGCAAACCGGCAGGTATGTTCAATATGTCGGCAGATAATTACCAGACATTTATAAAGACAGGACTATGTTACAGATGGTAAAAAGAATATTACTGATAATCACGTCAGTTTCACTATGCAGCTGCAACCAGCTTGATCTCAAAGGTATGTTCATGCCTACAGGCGAAGGTGTCGAGAAACGATTCGAGCAAAGCAGACAGATAAGCAGTGACCTCAAGGCAGGAACCGTAGCAGCTCATGAGAGCTATACCTTCTATGTCGCAACAGACCCGCATATAAACCAGACCCACGAGAATCTCGACATATTCAACGATGCATTGAGAAACGACAGCGAAGCTCCGTTCGGAGTACTTCTGGGAGACTGCACTGATATACGTGACAATCTTCACAATTATCTTGATGCCCTCGCCTACTATCCTGACAGGCATGCATTTGACCAGAAGATATATCATGTACTTGGCAATCATGACCTTTTCTTTAAGGGATGGGCAGATTTCAGAGATAATGCCGGTCCGTCAGTCTATTGGTTTGAGGTAATTTTCAATGGAGGCAAAGACCTCTATATCACACTCGACACAGCGACGGCAACCCTGGGAAGAAAGCAGACCGAATGGCTCAGGACATTTCTTTCAGAAAACCGCAGGAATTACCGACACTGCGTGATCCTTACCCACACTAATTTCTTTTACACCGACAGGTCTCAGGACAGTTCCGGAAACATGACGATCGAAGAGAGCTTTGCTCTTATGGAGCTTTTCGGCAGACACGATGTGGCGCTCGTCCTTCAGGGACATGACCATTTCAGGGAAGACCTGACGTATGACAATGTACGATATGTGATATTGGGAGCTATCAAGGACGGATCCGAAACTCCTGAATACCTGAAGGCTGAAGTCAGTCCTGACGGAATATACCTGAACTGGCAGATCATTTCCGAATAGGACTCTTGCAGGACTTCTGCTTATTACTGTTTTTGTAAGTTTGTACTCATAATGATCTTTTTAAGAAAATACTTCATATATCTGACCTTCCTGTTGGCTCTTCTTGGGCTTACAGGCTGTAAGGATAATGATTTCATCATATATTCAGCAGAAGATCTTCACGGATCACCGATTGCCATCCTCGGCCACCCTGCCAGCGATGAGGAACTTGAAGAAATCTTTCCTGACTCCGACATAAAGCATTTTAAGTCTTCATCAGAATTTCTTCTTGCACTTTCCATCGGGAAATGCGATGCCGGCATAGCAGAAAAAGAAGAAGGCTATTATCTCCTTGACAGAAACCCTGATTATGAGGCACTTGACTTTGCATACGCTGACAGTTGTTCTGCTGTGCTAATAGTACACAAGAGTCTTCTGCCCGGGAGTCTGGAATCAATACATGAAGACGGATTTATCGACAGCTCGATCAGCCGTATCCACCGCAGCATCCTTTCCGATGGTTATTGGAAGCTGATACTCAAAGGTTTCGGTACTACTTTCAGCATGTTCATACTTGGAATCATATTTGCCTTTGTCCTTGCAGTCCTGATGTTGGGAATGAACAGCCACAGATATCTCAAATATATCTCCGGTCCCATATCGTATTTCATAGGCACGATCCACAATGTACCGTCGATAGTACTGATATTCTTCTTTTACTATGTAGTCTTCGCATCAGCCCATGTAAGCGGAATTCTGGTCTGTGCGATAGCCCTCGGAGTCTACACTTCAGGATCTCTCATAAGTGTATTCAAAGTTCATCTTAACCAGGTTGACAAGAACCAGCATGCTGCAGCTCAGATGCTCGGACTGCACGGCTGGAAAAAGTACAGATATGTGATCCTCCCGCAGGCAGTCAAGCCAATGCTCCCACTGATTGCGGCCGAGTCCAAGGTACTCCTCAGGGCAACCACATATGCCGGCTATATATCGGAAGTGGATCTTGTAAAGGTCACAGAAATAATCAGGAATCAGACATACGATGTCCTTGTCCCATTGCTTCTTGTGTCTGCAATATTCCTTATCCTTTCACATCTTATAGTTGATGCCCTGTCGGCTATCTACAATAAAGCGTTCAGATATGATTAGAATAAACCAGATCACCAAGTCATATGATAACGTCAGGGCACTTGACAATGTCTCCCTGACCATCAGCAGCAATGAAGTGGTATCCATCATCGGATATTCAGGGTCCGGCAAGTCTACTCTTATCAGATGCATTGCAGGCCTTGAACCATATGAGTCAGGAACTATTCAAACCGATGTCACCCCAGTAAAGGATTATAAGGGGATCGGAATGGTTTTCAGCAATGGCAACCTTTTCCCACATCTTACCGTCCTTCAGAATCTGACCCTTGCACCCACGAAGGTGCTCGGAATCTCAAGGAAAGAAGCCGAAGAAGAAGCGATGCAGATTCTTGATAAGGTAGGAATCTGGTCAGTGAAGGATGCTTATCCTGACTCATTGTCAAGCGGACAGCTTCAGCGTGCGGCTATCGCGAGAAGTCTGATGATGAAACCGGAGATACTTCTTCTTGATGAACCGACATCGTCATTGGATCCGGTCTCGAAAAGTGAAGTCTTCAATGTGTTGACAATGCTCAAGGACAGCATGACCATCGTGCTTGTAACCCACAGCATCGACTTTGCAAGATCGATAAGCGACCGCATAGTCTTCATGAGTGACGGAAAGATTTGCGAGCAAGGCACACCTTCGGAAATCATCAACCATCCCAAGGAACAAAAGACCAAGGCATTCATAGACCATTGCATGAACATGGTATATGAGATAGATTCACCGAAATATGACCACCCTGAACTCAATGCAAGGATAGAGGTCTTCTGCATGAGATACAGACTCCCCTACTCTGAAACCTACTCTATCCAGCTGGCTGTCGAGGAGCTCCTGAATCTCATTCCTCTGGACGAAGGTGTGAAACTTCTGATTTCAAAATCAGACAAAGGACTGGAAGTCGAGGCAACCCTTGCCAAGGGTGCTCATCCGTACCTTTCTCCGGAACATGTAAAGGACGAGTTGAGCTACAACATCATCGAAGGACTATGCGAGAAGATCGAAGAGGAGACCAATGAAAACAATGAGTCAGTAATACGAGTCGCAATCAGACAGAACACAATTTAAAATATATAATCATGAAAGTTGAAATCACACAGACAGATAATCAGGTGCTCGCAATCATCGAGGGCCGCCTCGACACAGTGACAGCATCAGAGTTTGAGAGGACTCTCTCTCCATATTTTTCAATCCAGGGAGTCGGACTCACCCTTGACTGTGCCGCAATGGAATACATCAGCAGCGCCGGTCTTCGCGTAGTACTGATGACGCACAAGAGCATCACGGCAAAAGGTGGAACATTTAAGCTCCGCAACCTTACCAAGGTAGTGCGCTCTGTATTTGACATGACAGGATTCTCACGAATCCTTACCATAGAATAAATACAGCAACAACTAGCTTTCCACCCATCACTTCAGGGATATCCATTGGGGATTATCTGAAATGATGGAGATTCTGCGTGAAAAATATCTGATTAATAAAGACAGCCTATGAAGAAATATCTGAACCTGTTGTTCCTGCTGCTGATTCCTTGTTTTCATGGCATCGCTCAACAGATGACTTTTACTCCCCAATGGACAGCACAGAGCCAGTTTGCAGGATATTATGCAGCCTTGGAGAACGGATATTATGCTGAAGCAGGACTTGATGTCTCCATTGAGCATCCTACTCCATCATACAGCTCTCTCAATATGCTCAAGGACGGAACTTCGGACATCATTACCAGCGAGCTGATCCAGGCTATGATGGCTGCAAATGAGAACCTCAGGCTTGTCAACCTCATGCAGACCACCCAGCATTCCACGCTAGTACTTGTAGCACGGGCACAGAATGTAAAAGAGCTTGCAGATGTTGCAGGATGCAGGATCGGCACATGGAAGATCGGTTTCAGCGAAATACCGCACATGATCGATGAAGAACAGTTCCTCGACATTGAATGGATAAAGCTGACTAACCCTCTCAATCTTTATATTGCCGGAGCGATTGATGCCACACTGGCAAAGAGCTATAACGAACTCATATTGTTTTCCATGGCAGGCATCAAGCCGGGAAGCATTCTGCATTTCTCGGAGTGCGGATATGACTTTCCGGAGGACGGCCTGTATGTGACCGAGGAATATTACAAGAAAAACAAGGTGCAGTGCCATCTCTTTGCAGAAGCATCACGCAAGGGATGGGAATGGGTCAGAAACAATCGTGCAGAGGCCCTTGATATTGTCATGAAATATGTCAAGGAGGCAAATGTACCTACCAACAGGTACAATCAGAAATGGATGCTTGAGGCTATACTTGAGGCACAGGAAGACGTGAAAGGTGGCGAGCCTTCATACAGACTGGATGAAGATGCGTTCAATCAGTTGAATGAGGCACTCAAGAAGTATGGCTATATCGCCAGGTCAGCCATATATGAAAGATTTACAGGAGAGAATCTATGAAAAACAATAAGATAAAACTGAAGAACTCCATATCCGGAAGACTCACTTTAGGTGTCATCATCGTTTCTGCCATCATATTTACGCTGACATGCACAGTCTTCATCAGGATGGCTGCCAACAAAGTAAGGGAAGAAGCGACAAAGCATGCCCACAGCGAACTCTCTAGTACTATCTATCAGATCGACGCGGTACTTAATGCCGTGGAGATCGCTGTGGAAAATACGGCATGGCTTGTCCCATACAGACTTGCTTCTCCGGAATTCATGTATAGCATCACCGAGAGACTCCTTCAGAACAACAATTTCATCTGCGGTTCCGCAGTCGCATTCGAGCCATATTACTATGCGTCAAAAGGACATTATTTCTCACCATATTCTTATAGAGATGAAAAAGGAGAGATAAAGTCAATCCAGTTGGGTACTGACACATATGACTACCACTATATGGACTGGTACCAGATTCCGAAACTGCTGAACGAGCCATACTGGAGCGAACCATATTATGACAATGGCGGCGGCGAGATGATGATGACCACCTACTCGAAGCCACTGTATGATGAATTCGGCAATCTCTACGCGATAATCACAGCAGACCTCTCGCTTGAATGGCTTACTGACCTTGTAGGTGGCATCAAAGCCTTCGATAATGCATATAACCTGATGGTGAGCAGGAATGCTTCATTCATAGTCCACCCGAACCGAGATCTCATCCTGAACGAAACCATATTCTCATCTACATATGGCGATGATGACGAGTCATTGCATAAGATGCAGGAAGATATGGTAAACTGCAGGGCCGGGGAGGTTCTTCGAAACGAGGAGGGTGGCAAATTCTTTGTCTTCTACTCCCCTGTCGAAACTACATGCTGGTCAGTTGCGATCGTATGTCCCAGAAACGAGCTCTATGTAGGAGTAAGACGATTGAGGACAGTCCTCATCATCCTCGGCCTCCTTTCCCTTCTCCTGATGCTTGCCTTAAGCTACAGTGGCATCCGAAAGGTAGTCGCTCCGGTAGAAGATTTCTCCGATGTGGCGAAAAAGATTGCAAACGGAGAATTCAATGCAGAACTCCCTCAGATTCACTCGCAGGATGAGCTCAAGGAACTTCACGACTCGTTCAAGTATCTCCAGCAGTCGCTTACGCGATACATAGACGAACTTAAGTCAACGACAGCCAATAAGGAAAGGATTGAAAGTGAGCTGCGAATTGCACATCAGATACAGATGGGTATGATTCCGAAATCATTCCCGGCCTTCCCGGAGCGTGACGACATCTCGCTTGCAGCAAGGTTAATTCCTGCCAAGGAGGTCGGAGGCGACCTCTATGACTTCTTCATTGACAATGACAAACTCTATTTCATCATCGGTGACGTGTCTGGTAAGGGTATACCGGCATCATTGGTTATGGCCGTTACCTGCAGACTCTTCAGGTCGGTAGCCTCATATCTTGACAAGCCGGAAGAAATAATCACTTCGCTGAACAATTCCCTGTCGGACGGAAACGAATCGAATATGTTCTGCACTGCTTTCCTTGGTATTCTGGATCTCAAGACCGGAAAACTCAACTACTGTAATGCCGGCCATAACGCTCCGTATGTTGTCGAGACAAATGGCAATGTTTATGCAATGAGCGTGGTGCCGAACCTTGCTATGGGACTTTTCTCCGGATTCCCATACGAAGGACAGGAAACTACACTGGACAGCGACAAGATGCTGTACCTGTTCACAGACGGAGTCAACGAAGCTGAAAACAGAAGTCTTGAACAGTTCGGCGATGAAAGGCTGATGGCGCTGCTGAAGCAGAAGTCTGCTGACATGCCGGGCGAAATAATTGAAACTACGATTGCAGAAGTCCAGCATCATGCAGACGGAGCAAACCAAAGTGATGATATTACGGTAATGTGTATGAAATACTGTTAATCAAATGGAAAAGTCAATCATTCTTGCAAACGAAATCTCTGAAATCGCCAGACTGAACGGTTTCATCGAAGATATAGCCGAGGAGTTCTCACTCACTCCCGATGTAGTCTTCAATCTCAATCTGGTACTCGAAGAGGCTGTAGTCAATATCATCAATTATGCATACCCGAAGGAAGATCATGAATTCATATATCTTTCAGCAAGCTTGCATGATGGTTCCATAGTTATTGTCCTTACTGACACAGGCAAGGAATTCGATCCGACGATGGCTCCGGAAGCAGATGTGACCTTGTCTGCTGATGACCGTCAGATCGGAGGCCTCGGCATCTTCCTCATCCGCCAGATCATGAATGAGGTCCGCTATGAACGCATAGACGGCAAGAATGTTCTTACGCTGGAGAAGAAGCTGACGGGAAGACTACCTTGACATCGAGCCGATGAGATGGCCGGTCGGGGCCGGCCATGACAGAAAAGGGTATGTCTTATTTAGGTTGTTCGGTAAGGACGATCTCCGGAGCATCGCTGCTTGTCAGGATGGTGTAGAGAAGCTCAAGGTCTACTGATTTTGGCTTATCCTCCGCGTCCTTGTAGTTAAAGTTATATACCTTGCCGGTTTCTTTATTCTTGTAGTAAAAATCAATAGGGTCATCTTTCCATTCGAAACGATACTCGTCGCGAAGGTTGAGATCGAACCATCCTGCTTCACCCGCAGCTTTATTCAATGTCACCACACCGATACGTGCGTTGGTACGCAGACGCACGAAGGCGACGAAGGCATCGTCAGGAACATATTTTACTATACCGTCGACAGCATCCTTATACTTCAGGATACCCTTCATGTGCTCTGTCTTGACTTTGAAGGTCTTGTCCCAGAAGACAATCTTCTCCTTGTTGGTGGAGATGGTGATATCATACTTTGTGGCAATGGATTTCTTCACGAAAGGCAGGAGCTTGCGTTCACCATTCTGATTCAGCTTTATATTGTTTCCATCTTTTATGAATATTTGCTCATTCGGATGGTTAGCATAATACTCATCCCACATGTCCTTAGGCATGACACCGCCATAATCGTCGTAGCGGGATTCCGAGTTGTCCTTATTATGAGCTGGTGCGTATCCGAACACTCGCTCATCATCACGCTTCTTGCTCACAGTATAGATGAATCTGCCCGCCTTAGAAGGATCTTCTCTCAATTTGTTCGAAGTCTGCCAGCTCTCTGGCATCTCTGACAAGCGTTCCTCATCAATTCCAAGCATCGGAGCATCGATATAAATCTCGAACTCTTCTCCGAATATCTGGCCAAACGGGTGTACAGAACGACCGTCCGAACCTTTGAAACTGGTAACATCTAAAAGTATATTGACTTTCTGACCTGGGTTGTAGCTGAAGAGAACCTCGTCTACATTCTCCTCCTTATCGCCATGAATCTCATTGCTTAGAAGTTCAGAAGCTTCAGGTATAGTCTGCATATCGCTCTTGTCATCCTTCTCATATACCTGCAGCTGTGCAGCGAAACGGAAAGGCCTGTAATGTCCAACATCAAAGATGACAGAACGGTATTCGTTACCTTTGTAATCTCCGGAATATGCATTGCCGTTTCGGTCTTTTTCAAACACGTAAGGATTTAAAGACTTATTTGAAGCCACACGGATCACATCTATATTGTACGAACTGTTGGTAAGCATATAGATATTATAGGATCCATCTTCCTGAAGACCATATTTTGCTGTACCTGTTCCCTTTGCATTTAAAGTTCTGAAAGCCATTACTCGTCCGTTAGTGCTCCAAGTGTCTTCTCTGACCGCAGTTATCTCTCCTTCCCAGGCTTTGTCCTCCATTTCATTATATATGTCTGAATCAGGTCCAAAATAGTCATCATAGAAACTGAATGCCCTGGTGTAAAGCAGGAACTCGTCAAGATGAGCATTATCAGCGCCTACATGGTTGAAGTTCTTATATGAACCATCGTTCTGTCTTTCCTGTAGATCAAGAGTAAACATCAACGGAGAAGCTTTCTTCTGTGGAACCAGCATATAGTAAAGTTCCTCATCCTGTGCATAGGTGTTTCCATATAAATGAAGATTCTCCAAGAATATACGGCGATGCGTGTTACCATGTCCACTGAAGACTACAGTCTTGGTGATTGTCTCGAAGAATTCCGCTTCCAGGTGTACCTCCTCTGTATCGTTGTCCTCATGCTTAAGGATTGAACGCATGTGCAGACGATGTTTGCCAGGCCCCGTGATTGTGTATGCATATTTATAGTTGATGCCTTCCCATTCCTGTCCGTGATAGCCTTCCTCACCCTTGATATAGACCGGCAGCTGCTGTCCTGATTCCGAACGTACATCAAGATGATTGGCTGAAACAAGTACGGTAAATGGGAAAAGGGCCTCAGGGCATGTCTCTGGAATGGTAAACATCAAGGTAACATGCTCATCCGCCACACCATATACCTGAGAAGATATCCACGATGGTGTGAAATACTGAGTCTTGATGACATATATGCTGACCTTGCGCTGAAGCTTGCCATGCTTGATGAAGAAAGAGCCGATCTGCTGCTCATTGCCTTCATACATAGGATATAGACGAAGTGTCAGCGTACCTTCACCTGTACTTGTATTGTAGCTGTTGCCGATATTGTCATAAGCAACATTATTATCAATCCATGTGACCTGGGGAGCTTCTGATGCGCCTTTGGTACCTTCTGTATACTTATACTTTACCACAAAGTCGGTTCCCGCATACTGGTCACTTGCAAGAACGTAAGAGGTCTGCTCCACATATAGAGTCTTTGTTCCGTCCGTGATCTCATTTACCCATTCATCGATAGAAATCCATGCATTATTCGTTGCAGGTGAATTCAGGGCCTGCTCAAAGGTTTCGCTCGGATACGTGAGCATGCCTGTTATATGGATATTATAATTATGATTCCTGCGAATCATGAAGTTTGAACCGTCCTCACGCTGCATCACTATACGATAGTATTTGTCATCAGCTGCAGTTTTGCCGGGGGCATGACCTTTTATGATAACACTCACCTGCCTGTCGCCGGAATTCTCTGTCTCGAAGATATAGTCCTCATTCTTGGTGTTGATGTCCACGATATCAGACATAAGAGCCTGGTTATTCGGCAAAGTGACGAAGTCTTCAGTGCTCTCCCAATTGTCCACGATATGGAAATGGTGCTGGGGATGGTGCGGAGCGACTGTTCCGAAGGCAGGGATATTGACTGTACGGAAACCTGTCACTTCAAAGTGCTCTGTTTCCCAGTCATCGATAGTTATCTTTGCCTGATTACGGATGAGCTTGACTCCTTGGTAAGTATTATCACCAATTGTGTATTTAAGTGCGGACAACTGGTCATGCATACTCGTGCCATTGTCTTCCATCTCGAAACGCGACCAATACACAAGCATTCCGGAACCTCCTTCCATGTTGGCAATCACCATACTCTCGGTCTGGCCAGGGAAGTTGGTCTCATCATAAAGACCTTCACTGTGGTTTCCGAGGAAGTGGATGATGCGAGTATGGCTCGGAATCTGAGCCGTATAAATTCCGCTGTCGGAAATACCATCGACGCTTGTGTGTTGTTTGATTGTAGCAGTCTCGGTACTGATGAAGAGTCCGAACTCGTTGAAGCAGAACAGGGTCATGTTGTTCACATCAAGTCCGTCAGGGTCCACAGCGCGTGTGGCTACAGAAATCGGATCTGCAATATTTGCAGCAAACTCGATCTTCATATACCCCTCAGGCACAGCCTCAGCCTCGGGCTGCGGAAAATTCTCCTGCACGCACGACACTGCCGCAAGGGTCATAATGAAAGCAAATATGTATAACAGTCTCTTCATCTGAATCATCTTTTAAAAGGCATCTCGAACGCAGCGGATGGCTACATCTGTAGCCTTCATCGGGTCGTCCAGCGCTTTCGTTCCATCACTGTTCTTCGGATTATATACAGGACCGCTTGCACTCATATAGTAAGCACCATTGAGCAGATAGTCGATGGCATCAGCGTTCTGACCACTCTCACCTTGGATATTAATGATAATCTTCAGCTCCGCCTCTGTCGGCAATCTCCAGTTGTCATGCACCTCGACAGGATCCTTCTTGTCGTCGTTCACATCATCCACCTCCACATAGTTCTTGCAATGGTCCGCAAATGCAATCAGTTTCTCGTCATTGGACATATCTGACAGGCCACTATATGTCGAGAGCACGGCACCAAGACGTGAGGCTATCACAAAAGAAGGAGACACAAGTTTTGCGTTATCAGCATCTCCTGCTGTATAGCCATATTCATCGAGTGCAGGACGGCCTACAGTATACTCTGGTGATGAAGCCATCATACGGACATGGTAGTTTCTGACGTTGTGGGTCTCACAGCTGCTCTCAGACTTTGACCACTTTCTGTTCCTATATGTAAAAGTGTAATAATTGATGACATAGTTATTGCCACTCTGATTTCCCCTTACCTTTGATGCAGTCCAACCTTTATTGGAACCAGGTTTTGCACTGGTATAGGTGTAAACTATAGACTTTGTGTCGACGTTAACGCTATTGATGGTAGCTATACTTACAATATGGTCTCCATCATATCGATATGTCGTAGGGCTGTCACCGTCAGTTGGATATGAGCTGACATTACCTTCCCACTTTTGCCCGTCCGTAGTACGATAATAATAATCATCCCTATACGAATACCAAGGCAGGTTGTTGGTGATGTAGATCAAAGGATACTGTTCCACATCCACATCTTCAGTCATGCCCTCCTGATTTGTAACCCTGAGCTTGAAATAACGGATCGTGTTGTTGGTCGGGATATCGCTGTGGACCGAGATATTTCCGGACACCGCACCTTCTGCAGTTGACGCCTTTATACTTTTGACTTCGTTACTATTATTATCCAAAGTTTGCTTTACACTATACTTATTGTAATAGTACGCACTTCCTGAAACAAATGTGACAGTCACCGGCGAAGAAGAAGAGAAATATAACGAGGTATTGTCGTCAGCCACGTTATACATATAGATCTTCTCCTTGTTCACCTTTAGATACTTGACGGTATTCTCGCCCGAAACCGGAAGGTTCACAACCTCCCAAGGAGCGGTGAAATACTGGATCTCCTTCACTTCCTCCGGTGTGGTGATATCCTCAGCACCTGGGGCATTGAGCTTGATCCTGAGGTCGTAGACTGTGTTGCGCTTGATCTTCAGATTCTTTGTAACAGAGAACTGATAGTAGTTGTTGATATACTCTATCTCTTCAGCCTTATCAGATTCCTTATATTTCAAAGGAAGCATCATCACCACTGTGGTACCTCTCTCAAACACATAATCCTTAAGCCATTCGTGCGAATAGCAATAAGCTGTAAGCTGCATGCCGTCACGCTCCACACCTTTATCATCCTTCACTTTCACCACATTGAAATACGGACTCTGGGATATGGTCGTAGACTCCCAATATGGCTTTGCACCATTTTCATTTAACGGATAGCCTCCCTCTGCGGCAAGAGTAGTTCGGTTAGGCATGTTACGGATAAGGTAACCATCCGACAGGGCCATGAGTTTTGAGTCGAAAGTCACCTTGTCACCCGGGATGATAGTGATCAGAATCTTTGCTGCAGCACGGCGGAGAGTCACTTTGAGCACAACATCATCATTTGAGTTCGAATTATTCACCACCACACGACCTGGCTGGTTTGGCTCTGAAGCGCCCATATATGCAACGCCATCCATCAGGAACATCTGAGGATAGTGGGGGTTCATGATGTGGTGGTCAACTCCCGAAAGATGAATCAGCCTGTCTGTCTGGTCAAGTTCCAGGAAATTCTTATATGATATGATATTCACTCCGCTATAATAAGCCGACTCATCGAGCGTACTGTTTGCAATCACAAAGAACTTATACTCAGCATCAACTTTGAAGTCATTCTTGGTCTTATGCAGCGAAACTGTTCCCTGAGGGGTGGCAGACACAGACATCCTCTCATAGTGGAAAGGTGTATATGAAGAGTTCTCATACTGGTATATAAGCACATCGAGATGACTCATGTAGGACTCGCATGCATTGTCCTCGATTGTGCCTTTGACTGCTACCCCAGGAGTCTGGAAATGTATAACGATAGATCCGTCATCTGCAGTCGTGTCCATATCTTCTAACACGTACGCACAAGACACCGCCCAAAGCGCCGCCATGAGTAACGATATTATATATAGTATACGATTCTTCATTATTCGTCAATTTCGCTTGTCACCTGCTGCTTCACATCAGCGATGGTAATGATCTTAGGATTGCTGCCGCTTTCAGGCCATCTTATGCGGTCATACTCACCGTTGATATAAAGGTGAATATACTGCTGTGTCCACTCCTGGTAGTATGATATGGTAAAGTCAATGTTATTTTTACCAGCACCGTCAGCGCTCAGAGGGAAGACGACGATACGGAACCACTGGTTCTGCTGGCAGCATCCAAGGTCTGCTTGAAGGTCATTTACAGCAGAGTCGTAGGCTTTTTCACCTGTCAAGTTGCTGCTTGTTACATTCTTATATATTCGGATCTGATAATTCTCCTTCGTTCCTGTAAAACCAGGCTTCCACTTCACATCTGTAGGAGCCACAATCTGGAAGAAACACTCAAATGCACCTTCTTCAAGATTATTGGCATTATAATACATCTGAGGTTGCTTAGTGATCGTGTAGTTGGTAATCTCTCCAGGCTGGAGAGTCAGATACTCCCTTGGCACAAGAGGATTGTGATATGTAGGATATGCAAGCTCGTGTTCCTCATAATCCTTATACTCTTTATCTGTCTCTGACCACCATTGTTCTGCATCCCAGTCGGCTACTGTGTACTGCAGCTCGAGGTTGTCTCCGGCGATACTCAGGACTTCAAACTCGTAGATATGGTTGCGGACTACGTTGTAATGTGAGTCCTCCACCAACTTTCCGTTGCTGTAATTGCAGAACGAAATCGCATCTTCAAAACTCTTATTGACGCGATTTATATTGAACTCAAGACTGATCTTGTTACGCTCGCCTGGATAGTCCTTATTGTTGTACTCGGTCACATAGACGTATACGTTTCCTGTCTGCTCGTCCTTATAGAAAGGCAGATTGACAGCGGCATGACGATAGCCTCTGAAGCAGTTGTCCTGGTCGAGACCACGGGTGTCAGATACCTGCGACCAAGACGAAGGCAGCACGTATCCGGTCTGGTTGTAGTATTTGAGAGTCGCCGAATTGATCTTGGTGCCTTTTTTCTCTTCTGTATCAGAGAGTTTCACCTCAATCTTTGCAGCAGCACGAAGCAGCCAGATAGTTTCAAGATCAAGACTGCTCTTATTCAGAAGAGGAGTGACATTCGCCTCCTTGACTCCCCACATAGGGATTGCAGAATTCGCAGCTGAAGGGTCCAGCTGGGCCTGGCTGTATGAAATATATTCTTCTCCGCTCGAGTGATCACCACAGTTTGCAAGGACCATGAACCTGTAGTTCGGCTTGTCAGGATTTGTGTTGTAATGCTCCACAAACTCTGGAGGCAGCTGTCCGACAAACTGGAACTCAGTGTGTTCTTCGTTTATCGGCCAGTATCCCAGATCCTGGAGGACTCCCACGCGGGTTCCATCCTCATCATATACCACCACTCTAAGCTCTTCAGGGATGATACGGTAGTCAAACGGCATACCGGTCTCAGAATCATAAGGATCTGACCACGCAGCCTTGGTCCTCTGTTGGTCGAGAGCAACGGTGAACATGACTGCATGCGGCTGATCTGCCGGCATGACGCACTGGTCCGCATCGAATATGCACGATGCAGCCAGGATGCCAGCCAGAAGCAGCATAAGATATTTCACCATTCCTCTCACTTGTATATGAATGTATATGTTAATTCAATTCAGAATTGTTCAGCACCACTCTCCAAGAGTTGATGTAGATGACTGAACTTACCCACTTTCCCTCGTCGAGGAAGAAGGTCATTGTGTATTCGTCCTGGCGGTCGAGGTATTCCTGATCGCCCATGCCCTGCCTGTAGTAGCCCTTGACAAGCAGTGCATAATCCGCAACCGGAATACGGAACACATCCTCTCCGGTCTCGCGGTCCTTTATGTGCAGGACAGGCGAATCCCCTGCCCTCATGCGGCCGATCGTAAGCTCGGCAAGAGCTACGCTTACGGAGGTGACGGCCTTTACATCCATATCGTCGACATCGGCAGAGCCGGTGCTCTGGTGCCATGCAGAATAGGTTATCATCTCGTCGTCGAGAAGATTGTTGTCGCAGTCGTAAAGACCGTTGCTGTCGTTGATCTCGAAGATGAACTTGTCTGCATCCACATCGTGACCGGACATCTCGTGGAGGAGGATGCGGATCACATTGGTGTTCTTCTTCAGCGACATTGTTTCTGTAAATGTGCCTGGCAAGGCTTTCACTTCCAGAGACATTGTGCCGTGGTACAAAGGAAGGAGGTCTTCACTCACCCTTGCCTCACCGTTTTCATCATACTGCCTGTGCATCCTCACCTGCAGCTCCTCACGCTTTGTCACGCCGACCTTCGTATCGGCCAGCATATCGAAGGATTCCTCGTTCATAAGTCCTCCCCACGCCATAAGCGTATATTTTCCAGGCTCAAGCTCGAGAGGAATCTCGAATTTACCTGATGAGAGGGCCTTCTTGTCAGTGGTGGCGATTTCCTCGACGAGAATGTCATTCTCATCGAAAACATAGAGTGCAATCGAATTTACCTCAGCCGCAAAGGCGTCAGCAAACTTAATGTTGTAGTCATATCTGAAACGTATGCGGTAATAGGTACCGCAGTCCCCTTCACCTTCGAAGATGAACCCATCCTGACACGAAGAAGCCGCCAGCGCCGCCGCCACCATTGACAAGGCCAGCACGATTCTTCTGAATATATGCACTCTGTTCATTTATAATTTGATTTCTTTGTATTTATAGACGTCTCGACTAAGCTCGACATGACAAAAAGTAAAAGGGACCGTCTTGTGACCGCTGACGGCCCCTTTTTATATGAGAGATTACTGTTCGATATCCACGCCCTGGTGAACAATCTTCCAAGAAAGAACGTTGATTCTTGCAGCGACATAAGACTCCTGCTCGAGTTCTGGATACTCTGGAGTCACGATATTGCTGTTAGGGATGAATACCGGTGTACCATAACCCTTGATTGAATTGACATTAATCTGGTATACATGGTTACGAACTACACCGTACTTTGCAGCAGCTGTTCCTAAGTGCTCAATATCTATATAATAATATGTCTGGCCTGATTTATAGTATAGTGCAGGCTGAATATTATCAAGATATGCATTGATAGCTACAGAGTTAGGGTTATTTGCGTTTGAATCATGATCACCAAATGACACATAACCGTTTTCTGAACTATACTGATACCACTTCCTCATAAGTCCTTGAGTAGAAAGCTGGAAGCAGACCTCATACGCTTCACCAACACCGACAATGTTTACACATTCAAGATCTTCAGGAGTTATATTCTTATATACACCAGTAGATTCTTCATAGAAGATAGTATAAGTCATAGTATTGGCAACTGCAGTCAAAAGGTCTTCTTCACCAATGAAATATTTACCATACCAACGAGCAAGTGGAAGTGCCTCATAATCACCTTCAGACTTTTCTTTCATGAGTTGTCCCTTGAGAATCACCTTAGTCCTTGGATCTGTAGTTCCTGAAACCTGATTGGTGTTTTCTGCACAATAAGCAGCCGAACCTACTTTAAATCCATGATTTGTCTCATAGCTCTCAGGCTTTTCTGTATATTCCCACGCAAATGTATCATTCATTGCAGTTGACTGAGAAATTGCCCAATAACTACGGAAGTATGGAATATCATTCCATGTGAGTCCAAGGGTTGAGACATCCCATGAAGGATTGATATTCTTGAGAAGGTTAGATTCCTGATAATCGTTATATAGTTCCCAACCTACAATTTTGACATACACATCTTTACTATGTGCGCCCAGAGTACTTAGATAGTCAATAGGCTTCTGCACATTGTAGATATTATCAGTACCATTAACCTTGCCTGCTGCATTAAGAACAACCTTTGCTGCAACTCTCTCGACGTAAATATCGACTGGGCTGTTTTCTGCATCAGCTGCTGTGGTCTTTATATTGTCTGTACTTATCGGAGCGACATCAATGATTTTATTTGTGCCATCCATGTATACAGCATTACTCATAACAAAGTCTCCTTTTTCATTGCGCAGAGAATTTGCATATATCTCATTATGAAGATCGGTAAGTGTATATGTCTTGTCATCAGGTGTCCAGTTAAGCACTGCAACAATCTGATTAGGGTACTGTCCCTTATAGTTCTTAAGCACAAGGACAGCGTTTGTCACATCAGAAATATTCTCTAACGCATTTTCTTTTGATGCTTCCAGACCAGTAAGTATCAGATGATTTGTCTCTCCGACCTGACCGGTACCGTCAGCTGTAACATTGAACGGGACATTATCTCTAAAGAAGAAGAAATGCGCAGATGTAATTTTACGCTCATCATCAGTACCATCCTCATAACCGCCAGCAGGATCTCCATTTGAGCGAGTATCAAGATCAGCGGACATAAGATTGATAGAGATGAAAGACTCCTCAATCTCACCGTTCTGCACAGGAGCATTGGTGTCGTCCATTTTTTCTGCACAAGCGGCAAATCCAAGGGCCGCAAGGGCAACAAATAAATATTTTTTCATTTTGTTCTGTTTTTTAATTATTCTACTGAATAATCATGCTTGACAACTTTCCATGAAAGGATGCGAACATCAGCCGCCACATATGAAGTACCTTCCTCAGGATGTTCTGGAGTGATAAAATTAGTTTCCGGATCAAATACCGGAGTACCGAATCCAGTTACATCGGTGACATTGACCTTATAGATGTGATTGCGGATGATTCCAAACTCAGATTCAGAATCTTTGGCGCCAAAATGTCTGATGTCGGTATAATAATATGTCTGACCATACTTGTAAAGAAGGGCTGGTTCGACAGCGGCAAGGTCCTTATTTACTTCGTCATCTGTAGCAGTCTGATACTCACCTGACTGACTGCGGATATACCAGTCTTTATTTTTACCGGCTTCAGAAAGCTGGAAAAACACTTCGTAAGTTTCAATCTCCACACCTGAAGGAGCTTCATCTGCCTCGACAGTCATAAGATCATCAGGTTCGATGCTCTTGTAAAGATCACTTTTCTTAAAGAAGAACTGACTTGCAAGAAGGCTTGCAACCTCCTTGCGTAGAGTATTCTCTCCTGCATAGTAATGTCCAAACCATCTTGCCACCTCCATGGAAGTGCCGTCTTCCTTCACAAGTCGAGCCTTGATGATGACTTTAGTACGAAAATCATTACGTGTGTTTTCTGCACAGTACGCAATACCATTGACCGGACTGAGACCGTCATTCTTCCAATCAAACTTGTTATCTGGGAATTCTCCTGTCTTGGATGCTGCCCAATATGAACGGTATCTTAAAGGATCATTCCAGAGAAATCCCACCACATCGCTTCCCCACTGCTGTGGATAGATATGCTTAAGGAGATATGACTGTTCGTAATCATTATATAGCTCCCACCCGAGGACTTTGACATACACAGGTATATTGGCTACGGTCGTATGAAGATCAAATGTATTATCCCTTCCAGCCACATCACCAGTAGCTGTCAGCTCTACCTTTGCAGACACTCGTTCCACATAGATATTCACCGGATTTGTCTTAGCTTCAGCCTCCGACTTTCCAATATTGGTTTCAGTCAACACACTAGCCTTGATTATTTTGCCCTGCATGTCTGCATAAACAGAGTTGCTCATTACAAAATTACCAGTAGCATTGCGAAGATTTGAAAGATATTCAGTGAGATTCTGGAGCGTGTAGGAAGTCTGAGGAGCTGTCACATCCCAGTTCAGTACAGCAACAATGTGTGTCGGGTATTGCCCCTTATAGTTGTCAAATACGAGAACCTTATCCATTACATCTGATACATTCGGTCCCTCAAAAGGCTCATTGGTCTCATCGGGCTGTAACCCTGTCGGATTTATTGTTACCGAGAGATAATTGTTGCCTTCCGCATTTACAGCAAACGCGGATCCGTCTGAGTTGAACAGGAAGAAATGTGCAGTATTGACATAACGCTCTGCTTCTGTGCCATATTCATAGTCATCAGATGTACGAGTTCCCATATCATCAGACCTCAAGGTTACTGATATATATGACCTTTCCAGCTCCCCTTTCTGATCAGGGGAACTGGTGTCGGTCAACTTTTCAGCACATCCTGCAAGGCCGAATGCTGCAAGAGTTATGAATAAGTATCTTTTCATCTATGATGTTCAGGTAGATTCTGTTATTTGAGTTCGTAATTATGCTCAACAAGTCTCCATGAAAGGATGTTGACCTGGGCAGCAACATATGTTACGATATCAGTTGGCTTTTCGAGATTGATGAAGTCTGATGTTCCGTTGTATACAGGTGTACCGTATCCTGTGATGTCAGTAATGTGCACCTTGTAGATATGGTTACGTACTACACCGAACTCACCTGTCTTTTCAGGTGCACCAAGGTGCTTGATGTCTGTCCAGTAGTAAGTCATACCGTCGTTGTATACGAGAGCCGGCTGAACTGCAGCAAGAGCTGTGTTGAATGCAGCATCTTCAAGAGCTGAATAGTTTCCTCCTTCATACTTGTACCAGTTCTTTCCCTCGCCTGTTGTTGAAAGCTGGAAATAAACCTCATATGCCTTTGCATCAGTCACAAGGCGGTCAACGCACTTGAGGTCCTCTGGCTTGATGCCTGTAAATGCAGAGCCGTCAGGAGATGAGTAGTATGTATTCTTAAGAGTGTTTGCAACAACTGTAAGAAGGTCAGCCTCATCGATATAATCCTTACCATACCAGTTTACGACCTCTACCGGCTTGTTGTCAGCGTCTACGAGCTGTGCCTTAACCACAACCTTTGTACGAACGTCAGCTTCCTCTGTCCATGTGCGTGTGTTCTCGCCGCAGTACACATAACCGTCAATCGGAGTGTTTTTTTCAGTGTTCCATGCAAATGTGTTGTTCTCGAAATCCTTGCCGAGAGACTGTGCCCAGTATGAACGGTGCCAGTCAGAATCGTTCCAGTTGAAGCCGAGATCTGTCCATTTAGTAGGGTCGATTCTCTTGATGAGCCATGACTCCTGATAGTCATTGTAAAGCTCAAAGCCCTTGATCTGTGCATAGATAGGCTTTCCTTCGATTTCCTTCTCTATGGCGAACTTTCCATTATTTTTTGCTGTGAACACCACCTTTGCAGCGACGCGCTCTACATGGATTGTCACAGGATTTGCAAGAGCATCTTCTTTAGTCTTTCCGATGTTTGCAAGTGTAAGGTCGAAAGCGTCGATCTTCTGGTTTGCCTTGTCAGCATACACAGCGTTGCTCATTACATAACCGTCTGTATCGTTTCCGAGTTCAGATACCTTAGCCCTGAGGTTTTCAAGAGTGTAAGAGTTGTTTTCAGGAGTCCAGTTGATCACAGCGAGGAGCTGGTCAGGATACTCGCCCTTATAGTTCTGGAGGACGAGGACTGCATTCTTGACATCAGATATGTTGTTCATATCTGACTGGGTACCTTGCAGATCCACCTCAAGGTAGTTTCTTGTACCTGCATTTGTGGAAGTGGTTCCGTCAAAAGCTACAGGGAAGGCAGCGCCATCCTTGAAGAAGAATACATAAGCAGACTTCACTGCACGCTCTTCATCTCGTCCGAGTTCATACACGCCATCCGGATTAGTGCCGGCCTTTGTGTTCATGTCGTCAGCTGCAAATGAAATTGCGACATAAGACTCTTCCAACTCACCATTCTGATGGTTGTTTTCAAGTCCCTTGTCTGCGCAGGCAGCAGCAGTCAATCCTGCGGCCGCAAGCAAAAGATACTTTTTCATAACAGTGTTGATTAATTGATTTGTTAATATTATTTAATTTAATTGTCTGTTGTCATCTTATAGAGGAATCTGTTCTTTGCAATTTCCTGCAGAGCTGTCTCTGCCTGACGGATTCCCTGCTTTAACGCCTGCTTCAGGTATGGCCTTGCAGCGTCGTAATCGTCCATATATACTTCAAGAGCTCCTCTTGCATATGTTGCTTCCGGAAGTTCTCTGGCCTTTTCAAGATAACGCAATGCCCTTCTGTAGTCTTTCCGCAGGATAGCGGAATTGGCTGCATTGAGGTTCGCTACAGGATCTTCAGGGTACATTCGTACAGCGGTTTCAAAAAGCTCGTTGAATTCTTCGCTTCCGGACTCGTATGTCTGCGCAAGTATATAGAACTCTTCGAGAGAGAGCTTCTGCGGCGAGACCTTGTAGATCCTTTCTATTTCGTCCGGAGTCACATATGACCTGATCGTGTATTCGATCCTGTAGTCCGAATGGCGGAGGGTCGGATAGCAGTAGTCGAGAAGATGTCTGTAGTCATCTTTGTATCTGCTCTTGATTATCCATTCCTTTGTGTCAGGGTCGCGGTCCGAGCGGATGGCTTCGAGGATGAGGTCCTTGTTTGGAAGTGACGAGGCCATTACATATTCTTCGAGTCCGGCCCAGTCTTCCGGTTCAAATGAAGTAGTGATGATGCCGTCGGCGAAATGATACAGATTCTGGATATAGTCCTTGAGGGATGCAGTTCGTCCCTTTGCAAGTCGCCTGTTGTTTTCGTACGGGCTTTCAGGCGATGCGAAACCCTTGATAGACACTGACCTGATGATGATGTCATCGTCTTTCTTTACCGAATCGATGGTGCCGGTGATCTTCGCAAGCTCGACCTTGTTGTTGCGGTAGTCCGGCTGGATGTTCATGCGGCTCACAGGGAAGTCGATATATGCTGTTCCGCTGATCTCGCGTGTCTTCTGCACTTCATGTTCCGGCCTGATGTATATGAGTTCAGGATAGAAAGGAGCCAAAGGGAATCTTTCTACAAGTTCAGACGAACTTACCATGGCAGAATTGCCGCAGCAGCCGAAGTCTGTGCGGATGACAGTGAGCGAGCATCCGTCCATCCAGTTCATGAAATGAGCAGATGTGGAATAATTGATGACCGCATCACGGATATCTGACGGGGTATATGTCTCATCTTTCTTGTCAGTAGGCTTGATGTCATTATTACGCTGATAGAAGATCCTTCTGTTTCGGCCGTAGACACCGATAGATTTGAGCTTGAGAGTATCCGGTCCGTTGGTTATGCATGGGGTAAGCACCACTACCTGCGTACCTTTGACATTCACATCAGTGAGGTCGATGTCCATGTCTACATTGATATATCCGTCGCGGACCTCAAGAGTAAGGTCTGTTACCTCGAAGTCTTCGATCTTCTGTGCCTGACCATAAAATATATTGGACAGGACTGCCACTGCAGATAATATGATATGTCTGTACTTCATCTTTCAGCTGTTTAGAATAGGAAAACGAGATTGACTGCCGCCTTGGTAGGGCCCACGTAGTGGTGGATGTTGCTGTCGATGCGCTGTCCGCATCCGGTGCATGCGAATGTGTCATAGTCAAGACAGATGTAGCCTAAACCGGCTTCAAGCTCAAGGTTCATATGGCGGGAAAGCATGAATGCGAAGCCATATGCGACTCCGGCACCATAGGCGTAGCCCTGGTATCGGTTGTCTGACAGACGGGAGAAGTCCGTTCCAATAAAAGACAGATTGTTATCTATATTGCCGATATTGAATGCCGCACCGATAAGATGCGTGCCGATGAAATGGCGTGAGAATCTGTCGCAGAACCAATAGCGGGCCTCGGGCTGAACCATCCAATGTTTCCATTTGGTGTGGTCGTCCTTGCTCCATGCATTCAGGTTGCCTGAAAGGTCAAGAGTCCATTTGGGAGCCAGTCCGACTTCCAATCCTGCATTTATTGTTGCTGTTGCATCATATATCAGGTTTGTCTTCACAGCAACATTCTGTGCCTGCGTTTTAACCGCCCCTAACGTAAAGAAAAGGGCAATCAGGCAAAGAGTAACTTTGTATTTCATTATTATCTCAATTTGGCCGGGTGGGTTCGGTGAATCAGTGTGCGCCCACTCATAGAATATGCAAATATAGTAATTAAATTAATTTAAATACTTACCCCCCCCCCTTAAAAATCGCCCCCAAAGTACATTCTTTTCGCGATTTGGATAATCAGGACGATGCTGCGGCATCACAAATAAGTTGTCGTCAAAGAAAAGGCTATTTAGTCAGCGACGATGGCTAAAAACAGGATAATTACACGGATTTTAAGGATCGTCGTCAAAAAATCAGGCATTTCTTGGGCGAGAATGAAATCGCACTTCCGCAACATCCTGAAGTTCGATGCACTGCAGCTGATAATGGCCGGACAGTTCTTCATCGTATCTGAAATAGTTACGTCATGTCAGGGATGTTGAGTGTAAACAGGAATATTGATGCCATATTTTTCATAAATTTGAATATGAAAATGATATATTACATATCTTTGAAAAATATATCAACTGATACGGAGAATAATTTATCCGCTGGATTTCACTATAAATTCCTCTGAATATGTTAGTATGTCTTTGCATAATTGCCGGTCTTATACTGGCCCTTATACCGCATATTCTCTGGTTTCTTGGTTGGATAGGCTGCAGGATTGCAGGTGTCAGCCTGCCATACAGCTGTTTTGGATTAGCAGCTCTGACTATTGTAATCCTGTTCTGGTGCACACTTGCATACGGTTATTTCATAGGCAGGTGGAAGGTGGAGTCTGTTGCCATAGAATATGCGCATAAGGATATCCCTGAAGCTTTCGACGGATTCAAGATCGTGCACATATCTGACCTGCATCTGTCAACTTTTGACGACTCTCCGGAGCGGCTCAACACCTTCATCGATGAGATTAACCGCCACTCCCCTGACCTGGTCTGCTTTACGGGAGACATGGTCACAGTCGGAAGAAGCGAAGCTGAACCCTAT
This sequence comes from Bacteroidales bacterium, assembly GCA_017550025.1. Taxonomy (GTDB): domain Bacteria; phylum Bacteroidota; class Bacteroidia; order Bacteroidales; family UBA932; genus Cryptobacteroides. Next base: position 49,890 of record JAFYLU010000041.1, read on the forward strand.
ACTGACATTCTGAAGAATATATCTTCCGGACACGGGGTCCTTTCAGTGCTTGGAAATCACGACTTTATGATCTATGGGTTCAATCCACGAGATGACAGGGACAAGGCTGTCGAAGACCTTGCCGAATATCAGGAAGATGTCCTTGGATGGAATCTCCTCCGGAACGAAAGCGCAGTCATAGAGGCAGAAGACGGCTCCATCATCACTTTCCTTGGGGTGGACAATGCTAATTTCGACAACCAGGGCTTCCGGACCATCCATAAGGGAGACCTGAAGAAAGCCATGGATGGAACTGACGGATTCAGGATACTTCTGTCTCATGATCCGAGTCATTGGAGAGCGGAGGTCCTTCCTGCAACAGACATTCCCCTGACACTTTCAGGACACACCCATAGCGCGCAGATCAGGATCTTGGGCTGGACACCTGCAGAATGGTCTTTCAAGGAGACAGCAGGCAGATATGACAATGAGGAACAGACCCTGTACATCAATACTGGCCTCGGATGCACGGCTCCGTTCCGTCTTGGCGTGAATCCAGAAGTGACAGTAATAACCCTCCGCTCTGCAGGTAATTGCGAAAAAAAGGAAAAAGTTTTCAACAAAATGTAGGAGTTGTCGGAAAAAGTCGTATATTTGCACTCCCTTTTTAAAAGGAAGCACAATTGCCGATGTAGCTCAGTTGGCCAGAGCACGTGATTTGTAATCTCGGGGTCGTGGGTTCGACTCCCTCCATCGGCTCTTAAAAGTCTTAAAGTTCAACACTTTAAGACTTTTTTCTTTTCAGATAAATTCTTAATCCCCCTCCAATTCCCACAGATCGTGGCCGCTTTGCTTGACTAATTCAGATAAAAAGTTTATTTTTGTTTGATATATGCGTACGCGCGCGTACACGCATGAATTCAGGCTGACTACAATAATTAATAAACAACTGACTGTATTATGGTAAACTTTTCACTTGAAGGTAAGGTGGCTCTCGTGACTGGTGCTGCCTACGGAATCGGATTTGCTATGGCCCGTGCTCTCGCAGAGGCAGGGGCCAGGATTGCATTCAACTGCCGCTCACAGGCTAACATGGATAAGGCCCTTGAGGATTACAAGGCTATCGGCATTGATGCAAAAGGCTATATCTGCGACTGCACTGATGAGGAAGGCGTAAAGGCGATGGTTGCTGACATCGAGAAGAATCTAGGTCCCGTCGACATCCTTGTAAACAATGCAGGTATCATCAAGCGTATCCCGATGCATGAGATGCAGGCAGATGAGTTCCGTCAGGTGATTGACATCGACCTTATCGCACCATACATATGCGCAAAAGCTGTCCTTCCCGGAATGATGGAAAGAAGAGCCGGCAAGATCATCAATGTATGCTCCATGATGTCAGAGCTCGGTCGCGAGACAGTTTCTGCATACGCTGCAGCAAAGGGCGGTCTCAAGATGCTCACAAAGAACATCGCTTCAGAATATGGCGCATACAACATCCAGTGTAACGGTATCGGACCCGGATACATCGCAACCCCACAGACAGCTCCCCTTCGCGAGCGTCAGCCGGACGGCAGCCGTCATCCATTCGATTCCTTCATCGTAGCAAAGACTCCGGCAGAACGTTGGGGAAATCCGGAGGACCTTATGGGACCTGTAGTATTCCTTGCTTCTAACGCTTCGGACTTCGTGAACGGCCACGTTCTCTATGTAGACGGCGGTATCCTCGCCTACATCGGAAAACAGCCTAAATAGTTTCCCTTATGGAACAGATATTCAGCTATATCATCGGTCTGGGCGCAGCTGTGATGATGCCAATCATATTCACTGTTCTCGGCGTCTGCATCGGTGTCAAATTCAGCAAGGCCCTCAAGAGCGGTCTTCTGGTCGGAGTGGGATTCGTGGGACTTTCGGTGATCACTTCCCTGCTCACCAGCACTATCGGTCCTGCCTTGAGCAGGGTTGTAGAGATCTACGGACTGCAGCTGAAGGTCTTCGACATGGGATGGCCTGCTGCCGCATCGGTAGCATACAACACCTCTGTAGGTGCCTTCATCATCCCTGTATGTCTCGGAGTGAATATCCTCATGCTCCTGACAAGAACTACAAGGACAGTGAACATCGACCTTTGGAACTATTGGCATTTCGCATTCATAGGTGCTGTCGTATATTTTGCATCGGACAATATCTGGTGGGGATTCTTTGCAGCGGTGATCTGCTACATCATCACTCTCGTTCTTGCAGACTATACAGCGGAAAAATTCCAGAAATTTTATAACGGAATGGAAGGCATTTCCATTCCACAGCCCTTCTGCCAGGGCTTTGTTCCTTTTGCAGTGGTCATCAACAAGGGATTGGACAAGATTCCGGGAATGGACAAGCTCGAGATTGACTCGGAAGGCATGAAGAAGAAGTTCGGTCTTCTCGGTGAACCTCTGTTCCTCGGCATCCTCGTCGGAATCATCATCGGAGCACTTTCATGCGAGAGCTGGAAGGAGGTCGTGGACAAGATTCCTTATATCCTCGGGGCAGGCATCAAGATGGGAGCCGTGATGGAGCTTATCCCACGCATCACTTCCCTCTTCATCGAGGGCCTCAAACCTATCTCGGAGGCTACACGCGATCTTATCAACAGGAAGTTCAAGGGAGCAAAAGGTCTGAACATCGGCATGAGCCCTGCTCTTGTCATCGGCCACCCTACAACCCTGGTGGTTTCCCTCCTTCTCATCCCTGTCACACTCATACTGGCTGTAGTGCTTCCAGGCAATGAATTCCTTCCGCTTGCTTCGCTCGCCGGAATGTTCTACATATTTCCGCTCATCCTCCCTATCACGAAGGGAAATGTGGTGAGGACCTTCATCATCGGACTTGTAGTGCTCCTCATCGGGCTGTATTTCGTGACCGACCTTGCTCCGTTCTTCACTCTTGCAGCTCACGACGTGTTTGCAGCGACAGGAGATGCGGCAGTGGCCATACCTGAAGGATTCGAAGGCGGTTCGCTTGACTTCGCATCAAGTCCGCTTGCCTGGGTAATCTTCCACCTTTCATATTCACTCAAGTGGATCGGCGTGGCAGTGCTCGTGCTCGGCACAATGTTCCTCATGTACCTTAACCGCAGAGCCATCATCAGGATGCAGAAGGCGGCTGAAACCGAAACGACAGAAACAGAAAACAAATAAGATATGAAGAAGATCTTTACTATGGCAGCATGCTGCCTCTTCGCTGTTGCAGCTCATGCACAGCTTAACTACACAGTTCAGACCGCTTGTCATCCCGATGATGTCAAGGGATATGACACAGAGCGTCTGCGCCGTGCATTCCTCATGGAGAAGGTCATGTCTCCTGATGAAATCAACCTCACCTACACTCTTTATGACCGTCTTATCTATGGTGGTGTAATGCCGGTAAATCAGGTTCTGAAGCTTGAGACTTTCGATGAGCTCAAGGCAGAGCATTTTCTTGACAGACGTGAACTCGGAGTAATCAACGTCGGAGGCGAAGGAATCGTAACCGTCGATGGCAAGGAATATCCGATGAAATTCAAGGAAGGTCTGTATGTGGGTTGCGGAAACAAGGAAGTTACTTTCAAGAGCATAGACCCTGAAAATCCGGCAAAGTTCTATATCAATTCCACACCGGCTTACAAGGAATATGTGAATCAGCTCATCACCACTGACCAGAATGCCGATCCCAAGAAGTATGCGATCGCAAAGTCCGACAAGTATGGCAAGATGGAGGACAGCAATGACCGCGTGGTCAATCAGCTCATCGTAAGTTCAGTGCTCGGCAAGAGAAAGGGCGGCGGAACAAACCAGCTTCAGATGGGACTTACAGAACTCAAGCCTGGATCGGTATGGAATACCATGCCTGCTCATACACATACTCGTCGTATGGAGGCTTATTTCTACTTCAATTTACCACAGGGCAACGCTGTCTGTCACCTTATGGGTGAGCCGAAGGAGCAGCGCCTCGTATGGATGCATAACGAGCAGGCGATTACTTCGCCGGAGTGGTCAATCCATGCTGCCGCAGGAACAAGCAACTACATGTTCATCTGGGGTATGGGAGGCGAGAACCTTAACTATGGCGACAAGGACGAGATCCCTTACACTGAAATGAGATAATACGAAATCAGATAATAACGTCATCCCCGGCTCGACCGGGGATCTAACACAAACCATATGGCAAAAGTAATTACATTCGGAGAAATCATGCTGCGCCTGGCAACTCCCGGATATCTTAGATTCAATCAGGCAAAACAGTTTGAGGCTACTTTCGGTGGTGGTGAGGCTAACGTAGCCGTATCACTCGCCAACTACGGCCTTGAGGCTGAATTCGTGACCCGTTTCCCAAAGAACGATATCGCAGAAAGCTGCATCAAGGACCTCCACAGCTATGGTGTAGGCACAAAGTACTGTGTCTTCGGCGGCGAGCGTCTCGGTATCTACTTCCTTGAGACAGGTGCCGTTGCACGTCCAAGCAAGGTTGTTTATGACCGAGCACACTCCTCTATCGCAACAATCGAGAAAGGTATGATAGACTGGGAGAAAGTATTCGAGGGTGCTGACTGGTTCCACTGGACAGGTATCACACCTGCCATCAGCCAGGGTGCTGCTGATGTTTGTCTGGAGGCTATTCAGGCTGCAAACCGTCTTGGTGTCAAAGTCTCATGCGACCTTAACTACCGCAAGAATCTCTGGAAATACGGCAAGACAGCTTCAGAGGTCATGCCTGAGCTCGTTGCCGGTTGCGACGTCATTCTCGGCAATGAGGAGGATGCAGAAAAGGTATTCGGCATCAAGCCTGAAGGATTCGATGTGACCGCTACTCACGGTGAGGTGAACGCAGCAGAGTTTGAGAGCGTATGTACTCAACTCATGTCTAAGTTCCCACGTGCACAGAAGGTAATCATCACTCTCCGTGGTTCCATCAACGCAAACCACAACACATGGGGCGGTGTTCTTTACAGCAACGGCACACTCTACCAGTCTCCACGCTACAACATCACTCATATCGTTGACCGCGTAGGCGGCGGCGACTCATTCATGGGTGGTCTCATATACGGTCTCATCTCTTATCCGGAGGATGACCAGAGGGCACTGAACTTCGCCGTGGCGGCTTCTTGCCTCAAGCATACAATCTACGGCGACTACAATCAGGTAACAGTAGCTGAAGTCGAGAACCTTATGAAGGGTGACGGCTCCGGCCGAGTATCAAGGTAACATTATGGCAAAATATAGCAAACAACAGGTAATAGCGGCAATGAAGGAGACAGGAATGGTTCCTGTCTTCTACCATTCCGACCTTGAGACTGCCAAGGCAGTCGTGAAGGCATGCTACGAAGGTGGCGTGCGAGCTTTCGAATTTACAAACCGCGGTGATTTTGCTCACGAGGTCTTCGGTGAGCTTGTAAAATATGCCGGAAAGGAGCTCCCTGGAATGATCATGGGTATAGGTTCGGTCGTAGATCCTGCAACTGCAGCCCTCTATCTGCAGCTCGGAGCTAACTTCGTTGTAGGTCCGCTTTTCAACCCGGAGATCGCTCCTGTCTGCAACCGTCGTCTCGTGCCTTATTGCCCTGGCTGCGGTACTGTATCAGAGGTGGGCAAGGCGCAGGAACTTGGATGCGACCTCTGCAAGGTCTTCCCCGGCGATGTCCTCGGACCGGCTTTCGTCAAGGGTCTCAAGGCACCTATGCCATGGAGTCAGCTTATGGTAACTGGCGGTGTAAAGCCAACTCGCGAAAACCTTGCATCATGGTTTGCTGCTGGCGTGACATGCGTCGGAATGGGCAGCAACCTCTTCCCGAAGGAGGCTATAGCAGCTCATGACTGGGCAGCCATCACTAAACTTTGCAAAGATGCCCTTGACATCATTCAGGAGATCAGGTAAAGATATGTAGGTAATACGAAGAAGCTGTCTACATCGCAAACGCATTGAATCCTCCGTCTACGACTGCGACAGTTCCTGTGACAAACTTTGACGCGTCAGACATCAGGTAATGGATTGTTCCGCAGAGCTCCTCAGGCTCGCCCATACGTCCGAACGGTGTCTGACGTATTACGTCATGCCCGCGCTCGGTGTATGTTCCGTCAGGGTTTGTCAGAAGAGAGCGGTTCTGTTCGGTCAGGAAGAATCCCGGGGCGATTGCGTTGACTCTGATACCTTCTCCGAATTTCTTTGCACACTCGGTCGCCATGAAAGCTGTAAAGTTTGAGATGCCAGCCTTTGCAGCAGCATATCCTGCAACTCGGGTCATTGGTCGGAAAGCGGCCATTGATGAAAAGTTAATGATTGATCCCTTGCCTTGCTTGACCATTGGCTCAAGGAATACCTGCGTAGGGATTACTGTACCTGTAAGATTAAGGTCAAGTACTGTCTGGAAATGTTCGATCTGAAGGTCGAAGAAAGTCTTGTCCGGCGGTATGGTTGCTCCCGGCATATTACCACCCGCAGCATTGAGAAGAGTGTCGATTCGTCCATACTTTGCAAGGATATCTTCGGCATTCTTCTTTACGACTGCAACATCCATGACGTCTGTCTTCATGAATTCGCATACTCCGCCTTGAGCGCAAATGTCGGCTGCAATCTTATTTCCGACATCTGCCTTACGCCCGAGAATGATGACCTTTGCACCGTTGAGAGCAAGATATTTTGCTATGGCACGTCCAAGAACGCCTGTACCACCTGTAATGACTGTTACATTACCTGTAATGTCGAATAGATTATTCATAGAAACCTGTAATCTTATATTTTATACCCAATTCGTTATCTACTGTCGCCAGGATTCCCTGAACCTGTCCCATCGCGAACATGCGGCCCAGAAAAGAATAACCGGCATTGTATCCGCGTGATTCGTCACCCAGCATGGTCATGCCGTGGTCTACACGCATCGGAAGTTCAGGATTATGCTTCTCGAAGATTCGCACAAGCTCAACGATGTCTGCACGACCTCCAAGATGACTGGCCTCTGTAAAGTCGCCGTTCTCGAAGATATGACATGAACGCAGATGGATGAAATGTGTGCGATGGGCAAATTTCTCTGCCATTTTCACAACATCATTATGTGCCCCTGCTGAAAGCGAGCCTGCACAGAATGTAAGACCGTTATGCGGATTGTCTACAGCATTCAGCATCCAATCTATATCTTCCTCTGAAGTAACGATGCGCGGAAGCCCAAGCACCGGGAATGGAGGATCGTCAGGATGTATGCACATCTTCATTCCGCACTCCTTGCAAACCGGCATAATAGCTGAAAGGAAGTAGCGTAGATTCTCTCTAAGCTGTTCCTTAGTGATACCATCATAAAGGGAAAGGAGCTGCTTGAAGAGCTCTACCGGACGGTCGTCATCTTCACGGATGTTACCGCTGACAAAACCTTGAGTCTTTACGATGATATTCTCTACCAGCTGATGTTCGGCCTCCGGAGTCATATTCTTACGCAGTTCATCGACTTCAGCAAGTATGTCACGATAGGTTTCGATACCAGGAATCTTGAAAGAAGCCCATTCCTCACGCGCGTTTTCGCGTCCTACAATATATATGTCAAAGTATGCGAACTCGGAATACGAGAAATAGAGGTTGGTTGTGCCGTTTGGGTTAGGATGATCAAGAACTGTGCGTGCCCAGTCCAGAACCGGCATGAAGTTGTAGCATATAGTATGAATGCCCTCGGCTGAAAGGTTGCGGAGGCTTTCCTTATAATTCTCGATAAGCTGATCCCTGTCCGGCCCACCGTATTTGATGCTCTCGCATACTGGTAGAGATTCAACGACAGACCATCTCATCCCATAACTCTCTATGTACACGCGAAGATCATGTATGGCTTCCCGTGTCCACACATGACCATTAGGGACATCATGAAGAGCGGTCACGATGCCTTCTACGCCGATCTGGCGAAGCATATCCAGTGTTATACGGTCCTTACGGCCGAACCATCTCCAGGTCTTTTCCATAAATGTAACTATCTCATTTCTGTGTATGGAATCTCATCCTTGTCAGCATAATTCAGATTCTCGCCGCACATGCCCCAGATAAACATGTAGTTGCTGGTTCCTGCCGCAGAATGGATTGACCATTCCGGTGATGTGATTGCCTGTTCATTCTGCATCCATACCAGACGTTGCTGCTTCGGTTCTCCCATCAGATGACATATCGCATTTCCTGACGGCACATTGAAATAGAAATATGCCTCCATGCGGCGGGTGTGAGTATGTGCGGGCATCGTGTTCCATACGGATCCGGGCTGAAGTTCGGTCAGTCCCATCTGAAGCTGGCAGGTTCCTCCCCCATCTACTCTGCTTAATACCGGATTGACGATAAGTTGATTGACGATGCGGTCATTGCTGTCTTCCATCTTGCCGTATCTGTCTGATTGAGCAAAGGCATACCTGGAAGAATCTGCACTCCTGTCAGTTGTAATAAGCTGGGTTACATATTCCTTATATGCCGGCGCAGAATTGACATAGAACTTTGCCGGACATTCTGCGTCCATGCTCCTGAATGAGACTTCCTTCTTTCCGCATCCCACATAGAGTGCCTCCTTGAAATTCAGGTTATACTCTACCCCATCGACGCTGACTACTCCTTTGCCTCCGATGTTAATCACGCCCAGCTCTCGTCTGTCAAGAAAGTGTTCTGCCTTGAGGTCATCGAAAGTCTCAAGCTTCAGAACCTGATTTACCGGCATTACGCCTCCGTATATCATTCGGTCATAGAGCGTATATGTAAGATTGATCTCATCTGCGGCCATTACCCTCTCCATGAGGAAGGACTTGCGCAGACGCTCTGTATCATAGTGTTTGACGTCATCTGGATGACAAGCAAGCTGGATCTTGATATTCATAGCATTGAAAATTAAATAGCGGAGCAGAAGCCCCTTGGCCACTGCTCCGCAAAGATAATAAAATTGACACTATTTTAGTTCGAATGGAACTCGATCTTGTAGAATCTGAGACCGTTACCAGTAGGATAAATCTTCACTGTTCCGGCCTTGATGTTGAATTCTACAGGTACAGCACCGTTTGTGCTTGAATAACCTCCCGGAAGTGATTCAGGCTCTCCATCACCCACCTTTACTGTCACCATACGTGTAAGGTCTTCAGAACTTCCTGTATTTGAAGCATATACAGTAAGTTTTCCTGCAACGTCAGTAGTGAACTCGAAGTAGCGCTTTGAATCAGTACCAGTGCCGCCTGGCTGCCAGAAATATGTCTCACCGGAGAAGTTCCACTTGATCGATCCGCCTCCGGAAATCACCTTGAGACCGTTCACTTCAAGGTTCCAGTTGCTGTCGTTGGCATTCGCTGCAATTCCGCTTCCGTTCATTGCTGCGACCCACTCAGGAGCAGAGAAATCCCATACATAGTCTGCTCCTGCAGGAGCACCTTCGATGGCATCGTAAACGATACCGTAGAAGTTGATACCGTTATTGAGGACTACCTGGATGTCACCGGCCTTGACGTCTACCACAACATATGGGAATGCAGAAGCGTCTCCAACGGCGAACTTGTCTGCGTCCTTGATTACGGTAGGAGCCAAAATCTCCTTGTCACCCTGCATAAGAGCCATTGTACGGTCTGCTGCTGATGAGTTTGCAGAACGCGCAGCGATGTAGAGCTTACCGTCGTCAGGTACTGTGATGGTCATTGTCTTGCTGTCAGAAGTCTTGGAACCCTTGAGACGTGTCGAATATGAATCATATTCAGATGCGCCAGGAACAGCGAACTTCTGCGAATTAGCGTCGATTACCCATCCTCCTGTAGTCTTTACATAGAAACCGGCATTGTTCTCACATACATACTTCTCTTCAGCGTTTCCGCCTTCTGGGAATGCGAGGCTGTATCTTACTACCTTGATGCCCGGCTCGTCAGGAACGTCATTCACATGGAATGAAAGCTCTGCAGGCTGCGACTCAACGCGTGTATAGTCGTCAGCAGCAGGAACAGCAGTCACCTGGATGGCGAAGTCTCCGCCTGCCTCTTCAACTGCATAACCGTCTGTTGCGAATGTGTATGAAGTCTCTGTAACGTTCTTCTTCTTACCGTCAACTGTCACGTTGTATGAACCGGCATAGTCCACAGCGTCCCAGGTAAGGGTGATCTCATCCTCTGCACGCTCGTTTACAGTTGTCTTGCTGATCTTCACCTGAGGTGTCGCAAGAACTTTGTCAAGAACCTGTATGTCTGAAGTCCACTGGAGGAATGTCATTGTTGCCGGATGGCAGCCGTAGATGTAGATCATCTGCTCTCCTGAAACATTGGCAAATGTCACCTTCTGGTACTCTGCACCTGCCGGAACCAAAGCTGAAACCTTTCCGTCAAGGCTTACAGTGAGACTTGAATGACCTGTTGCTTCAGCTGCAGAGATGATGATAGAACCTGGCTCGTTTACCTTGATTGCGATCGCTCCGTCAACAGGAACACCATCCTCGAGAACAGCCTCACCTGTGAACTCGAATCCTTCCTTGGTGAAGTTGATCGGAGTGTTCTTCACGAGGAAGCGGATGCCGTCGCGTACCATATCCTTGTCAGCCATCTTCTTGAATGTCTGGCCGTCAGTAAGATCCCAGATCTTGCCTGTTGCGGTCACCTCCTGTGTAAGGTCTTCAGGGATCTCAACATATACTGCATACCATCTTGGGTCACCGGCATTAGCCTCGATAACATCCTTGTCGGTCACGTTATACTTGTCGCGTGCGCTGTCGACGCATGGGTCAGCAGCAAGTTCTGAACTGCCGTTCACGATAATTTTTGCGCGTCCCTCGTCAGCAGCTGCCTTGAGGTCATCACCAGAGAGTGTCGAACCGTCCTTCTGTGCAACGAAGAATCTGTCGTAACAGTTATAAAAGAAGTTGTCGGAAATCTCTGTAGGGAAAGCTGAAGTAGAGTTCTTTGCTACGAGGCAGCATCTCTTGTTGTCGTCATTCATATTGAGGAACACATTGTGTGTCAGCACGAATGAAGGAGAGGCACCTGCTGCATTGAGAGCACGGATATTGAAGATACCGTTATTGTTGCCGTTGTTTGCAAAGCAAAGGTTGTTGAATGTACAGTGGGTCAGCTTGATTGACTCGAGAACTGTGTTTGCGTCAATACGGAACCATGTGCGGGCACCTGTATTGAGGGTCGAATTGATGAATTCAATGCTGTTCACTGTAGCCTTGCCACGGAAGTCGAAACAGTCACCACCGTCACCGGTTACATTGTTGACTTCTACACCGTCATATTTGATTGATCCGACTGCAGGAGCCTTTGAGTTCTCATAAAGCACACCGCGGAGGTAGTTGTTGAGCTTACAGTTGACCACTGTGATGCTCTCTACTGTAGCGGCAGCATCGAATGTAAGGTTGTGCGGATAGTCTGCAATGCCTGCACCGTCGAATGTGAGGGCCTCAAGGTGAACGCTTGTAACGTCGGCTCCGATCTTAAGACCACCCTGGATTGCAGGCAGGGCACCCAGAGCCGTAGCATCACCGTATATGGCTACAGGACCGCCGAGAACGACGCTTCCGATAACGTAAGGAGTTTCAGAGTAAGCTACCTTGATTACTGGAGCCTTGTCTGTGAGGGCCTGGATAAGGGCTTCTGCTGTAGCCACTTCTGTTGCACCTTCAACTGATGGACGTGTCCATGCCGAAACAGTACCGCGCTCTGCACTCTTGAAGTGAACTGCGAGAGTGTAGTTTACTGAAGGTTTAAGACCTGTAACCTCCACCTGTGCCGCTGCCTGTGCTGCTGAAGACACCTCGAAACGGGTGAACTCTTCCTGTGCATTGAGGGATGGGGTGATGCGGATGTGGTCTACTTCAGGATCCTTTGTCCACTTGATTATGATTGAAGATGCAGTTCTGTCAACAAGTTCAGGGTTGAGTGATGACTTGATCGCATATGTCTGAAGAGCGCGGTCATATACTGCCCAGTTGGAATCACTGATGACGCCTTCACCGTTGACACCCTTTACGCGTGCGTAATAAGTCATGTCGGCCTCAAGGTCAGCAGTATAAGGTATCTCTTCTGCAGGAATGGTGAATGTCTCCACCTTTGCAGTCATCTTCTCGTCAGAATAGAGCTCGAGAACGAAATCGGTAGCACCCTTGGACTTTGTCCATGAGAACTCAATGAACTCGCCGTCGATTATTTTCGCCGAGAGCTCGGTAGGAGTAAGACATCTGCCGAGAGCTACCTCGTCATTGATGTCCACCATCTCCTCGGTACAGCTTGAAAGAACCGAACCGAAAGCAAGAAGGATTACTCCGGATAATATTGCTGAAAATATTCTTTTCATAAGTTCAAATATTAATATCCATAATCATTGAACAATGTACCCTGGCTGTTAACAAGAGTTGCCTCAGGAATAGGCCACCACTGCTTGGTGTCAGGATTGACATCATAATATGAATCAAGCTTCTTCTGGGCAGACTCGCTGTATGTACCGGTGTCTTCAGCGATGAACTTGAAATATGTTCCGACCTGGCCCTTTGAGTCTGTATAGCACTCCCAGCCTTCTCCGGCAGGGGCCTCTTCGGTAGTAGCGAGCTCATGGTAACCGTAAGTCTCGATAGAACCGTCAGCTGCATATCTGTACCATACTGCCGGTCCGAACTGGGTTCCGGCATTGTCCATCCATGCCTGGAGCTCTGCCTTGGACTCGTCCATCTTGGTCTTGAGGAGGTTCCAGCGGATAAGGTCGTTCTTGCGGAGCATCTCTCCTACAAACTCGAGAGCGCGCTCGTCAACAATTGCATTGAAGATTGCTTTCTGGCCTGCGAGACTGTTGACATAAGTTGCAGCAATACCTTCATTACCCTTATATGCTCTCTGGCGTACCCTGCGGAGACATTCCTTGGCGAAGTTTTCGTCACGGCTTCCGCATGCAGGATCGTTAGCGATCTCGGCAGCCATAAGGAGAATGTCAGAATATCTCATGTATACAGGCTTGATACCGTCATCGTTTCCTCCGTTATATGGCGCTCTTTCCTGCCACTCAATGCGGAATTTACCGAAATACCAGTCGTTTGGACCTGCAAGCTGAGGGATGTTCTTTCCGTTAGGACCAAGAACCCACTTCCAGTTTACGCAGCTGAGGTCACGACGTACGTCCTCGTCTTCATATTTCCAGTAGAGTGTAGGTACCGGACCTGCTGTACCGCCGCGGCTTGTAGTCGGACCCTGTGACCATTCAGGATTGCCCTCTGTTCTGATTGCGAATGTGTAGTTCCAGCGTCCTCGGGTGTCTGATGACGGGAGCACATAGATCACTTCCTTGCCGGCAGTGATATCCATATTGTTGAAATCTCTCCAGAGCTGTTCGTAATCCATAAGTGAGAGACCAGCGTTGTCGATGACATCCTTAAGGGCTGCAAGAGCCTTTGGATAGAGAACGTCTTTCTGGAGCTCGGGATCATTGGAAAGTCTTACTGTGCCCTGGTTGCCTGTTCCTACCAATCCTTCGTCAGGACGAAGTGAGTATCCGGAAGCCATAAGGCAAAGGCGTGCATAGAGACCCTTTGCAAAAGCAAGGCTCGGACGGTCTGTTGTAGCTGTCGCCGCACTCTTTCCAGGCCAGTTCATGTAGCCGAATGCTTCCTCGAGGTCAGCGAGAAGCTGCTTGTAGATTATGTCCTTGTCAGACTTGTTGAGATAGATGGTTTCAGCATCGATAGGTGCGAAACGCGCAGGAACCTCACCATAAGCCTTGAGGAGTTCAGTATAAAGAAGCGCGCGTGCAGTCAGTGCCTCGCCAAGGAGTTCTGCCATCCGCACATCACTTTGTGGGTTGCCGTACTGACGGATACCTCTGATTGCGAGATTCGCTCTCTCGATACCACCCATGAGTTCGTTGTACGGACCATTGGCAAGGTTCAGCTGACCGTTTGTCGCAGTCTGCGAGTATCTTGGGATGCTTGACTTCTCATCAGCTGTAGTATTGTTATAGAGCTCGATATCGGTATTGAAACCATACCAAGGAAGATAGCGTCCGCGGTGGCAGTTCGTGTGACCGAACACCTCGTAGATTCCGAATACGTTGTATTCTGCAAGGGTGTAGTTAGAATATACCACAGACTCGTCGAATGACGACTGGGTCGGCGTCTTGAGACCGTCTTCTGAACATGAAGTCAGAGACGCTGCCGCAAGCATTCCTGCACCGATGAGTAATTTATTTATAAGTTTCATATCTGTGCTGTTTTAGAAAGTGATGTTGACACCTGCTACATATCCCCTGCTCTTCGGATAAGCCGAGCAGTCTACACCTGGAGTAAGAGGAGTCTTACGTCTTGTGTCGACTTCAGGATCGTAGCCTGAATACTTGGTAAGACAGAAGAGGTTTGTTCCGGTAATGTAAACGCGGAGCTTCTGCATCTTGATCTTGTTTGTCCACTTCTCTGGAAGAGTGTAACCGATGGTTGCAGACTGGAGGCGGAGGAACGAGCCATCCTCTACTGCCCAATCAGAGAAGATCGCCTTGTTTGCACCAGGATTCCACATTGTTGTACCTGCATTCACTTCGGCAAGACGGTCTGCGTCTGTAATCTCCTCACCAGTTGCCCAGTCGATGTTGGTCCAGCGGTTCTCGACATTCATTGATGCAAGGAGGTTACGGTTGTTATATTTACGTGAGTGGCTGAACTCGATCTTGTTTGCGTTATAGATGTTGTTGCCGAATACATAGTTGAAGTTAGCGGAGAAATCGAATCCATAGAGGTAACCTGTAAGGTTGAAACCGCCGATTCCAAGAGGCTGTGCGTTTCCGATGACCACCTTGTCGTCAACTGTTATCTTACCGTCACCGTTCTGGTCCTTGAGCTTCATTGCACCCGGACGGAAGAATTCCTTGCCGAGAATGTCTGAAGCGTCTACAGTGCCCTTGTTTGCTACCCATGAACTTCCGTTATGAGTGAATTCGTCAACAGAGTAACGTCCGTCAGACTCATAGCCATACATGTCTCCGAGAGGTCTTCCTACAGTCACGATATAGTCTGGACCGATCTCTGTCGATGCCCACTCTGTCGCAGCCTCGATCTTCTCAAGACCACCAAGGCTTGTCACCATGTTCTCGTTCAAGCTGATGTTTCCACCGAGTGTGAGGCCGAAGTTCTTCTTCTCGAAGATAACGAAATTAACAGATGCCTCGAAACCGCGGTTCTGAACCGATCCGAGGTTACGATACTGGTAATCATAACCTGAACCTGCTACAGGGAACTGGATGAGGAGGTCGTTTGTAGTGTTGTGGTAAACCTCGAACGAACCGTTGATGCGGCTGTTGAAGAAAGCATAGTCGAGACCGATGTTGTGAGAAACTGTAGTCTCCCATGTAAGGTCTGGATTAGGCATGATGGACTTTCCTCCAACTGTAGTAGTTCCCCACCATGTGTTGCCCATAGAAATCCATGAGGTATTGTTGGCCTGGAAAAGGAGCGATGACACATTTGAAGGGATATTGTTGTTACCGGCCGTACCGTAGCTGTAACGGAGCTTAAGATTCTCAAGCCATGTCGCACCTTTCATCCATGGCTCGTTTGAAATTGTCCATGATGCGGCTGCCGAAGGGAATATACCCCACTGGTTGCCTTTCTCAAACTTGGATGAACCGTCGGCACGTACTGTAGCGGAAATAGCATAGCGTCCATCATATTCATAATTTGCACGACCGAAGAAAGAGAGAAGCTGCTCATCAGGATTGTAGAAGTTGTTCATAGAGGTAGGAGTACCTGAAGCCATGAACTTCCATGCCATCTGTGAATCGAAGAAATCAGGGAAACCGCCGACTGTCGAAGACAGCTTGTTTGACTTGGTAAGGATATACTCCTGACCGAGAAGCAGGTCAAGCTTGTGCTTACTGTTATCAAGAACTTCCTTGAAATTATAATTGAGGGTGTTTGTCGTGCGGTACTTTGTCGAGAACGCATTGCCATAGACAACTGCAGGATGACCGTTAAGAGACTTATCGCTTCCACCTGGAGCACCGACACTGTTATTTGCAAAATATGTTGTAAGACCGTAGAAACGGTTGTCTTCCTGTGAATAATCATCAAGACCGCCTTCTACCTTGAGGTTAAGGTTGTCGATGATATGCCAGGTGATGGCACCGTTTACTGTCCAGTTTTTACGGATTCTCCTGCTGTCGTTGTCTGCAACTGACCTGAGAGGCGGAGCGTTGTCGCCGTAGTCCTCTGCGAGATCAGAGTCAGTAGCTACACCTGTGATCGGGAAAGGAGTGTACTGAACCGCATGCTTGAGACGGCCGTTGCTTGAAGTCGATCCACCGTCGTTCATTGAGTTCGCACCGGCACCAAGAACCTCTGTACGTGAATATCTTGCATTGATATCAACTGTAATCTGCTTGATAGGCTTGTACTGAGTCTTGAACGAAAGGTTGTCTCTCTTGTAGTTGGAACCGTCCATGATAGCCTTGTCGCCTACATGTGCGTAGCTCACATTCCATTTTACCTTATCTGACGAACCTGAAAGTGTCACGTTCTGGTTGAATGTTGTACCTACATTTCCGAATACCTTCTTCACCCAGTCGTTCTTCGCCACATTCTTGTAGAGGTCAATGTCCTCGAATACACCGAATACCTTTACGAAATCATCGTCAACTTTGTCTCTGAGCACAGCAAGCTCATACTGGTTCTGAACGAAATCATATGGTGATCCAGTCTGGATTGCATCAGCATTAGCCATTGTCTTCTGGCCCCAATAAGCATTGTAGCTTACAGAAATCTTACCTGTTGCACCGGCCTTGGTAGTTACGAGAACTACACCGTTCGCACCACGTGAACCGTAGATCGCTGTCGAGAATGCATCCTTAAGCACGTCGATTGACTGAATGTCAGACGCAGGAATGTCAGAAATGCTTGAAACAGGGAATCCGTCCACGATGTACAGAGGAGACGCATCCTGAGTGATAGAGCCGCCACCACGGACGCGGATCTTGATTTCAGCGTCAGGATCACCCTCTGTGGTAGTCACCTGCACACCTGCCATCTTACCGGTAAGGGCTTCGCCGACACTGGCAACAGGAACCTGTGTAAGCGTCTCGTTACCTACAGATGTTACAGAACCCATGAGGTCACGGCGTTTAACAGTTGCGTAACCGATGACCACGGTCTCGTCAAGGAAGTTCGAGTCCTCCTCGAGTACGACATTGATAGTCGCAGCGTCGCCGATAACGACTTCCTTTGTCGTCATACCGATCATCGAGAACACGAGTGTCTTGCCCTTTGCGGAAGGGACATCGATAGTGTAATCACCATCAGCACCCGTAGATACACCTAAAGTTGTGCCGTCCACGAAAACGGATGCGCCTATGAGCGGATCTCCGTTGACGTCTGACACGACACCTCTGATCTGTTGAGCGTTTGCCGCAATGACTGAAGCAAACATTCCCAAGATCAGCAGAGAAATCTTGTACGTCAGATTTTTCATAAAGAAGTGTTTTTGGTTATTAATTAGTTAGTTGAGTTTTATATATTCTCCGTTGTTATTCTGTGAAGCTGTGATTTCCCTTACAAGATAATGGAGATACATTTCAAGATTTGTGTAGCGTCCGTACTGGTCCAGAGTCTTTTTTGCAGAGTCTGAAGCACTGGAATCATCAAGTCCGAACTGATTTTCAAACCAGTCAGGCATTCCGTCGCTGTCGGTATCTTTTACCGCTGCAATTTCTTCTGAAGTTGCATTATATGCAGGCCATCCTCCCACAGCCGACTGCGTGTCGATTATTCCGTTCTTTGAACCGTTGCCGCCATTCATGTAGGTTGCAGTTCCGTTCGTGGCATCGGTACAGGCTCTTTCGTCAACTATATCCCTGACCAATGATGCTCCGGCGTATTGGCAGACCGCATTGAATGATGCTTCAGCTGAATGTGTAGTTGTATAAACATTCTTCTGCTGTGGACCATCTATTTCCAGTGCAGATGTGAGCAGTGTGTTGTAGTTGCCGTATCCTGAACCGTTATGCCAATAGATCGTTGATGCATCATTTGCCGCACCAAGCTCCGGATACTTTGTATTCACATTACCGTTCAGGTACATCTGCGGATAGCTGTCAGCGTATGTAGTGCCATCCTTGACATATGAACCATATGCATCTACAAAATACTTTCTGTCTGATGATGCCGGACCTGGTTTATAGTAATTGTTGACTATATTGAACCAACCGTCCTCTCCACCGTATGTGTGGTTCGAACCCCAATTATATACGGCATTGCATCTGTAATCTACATTTCCGCGATGAGTCTCGACATAATTTCCATAGATCTGGGGATGGTCGATTCTCGGATTACGGCTATCGTGGTTTGACAGAAGGTTGTGGTGGAACGATGCGTTCTTTCCTCCCCAGATGCCGCCATATCCATGCTGTCCCTTACCATGCACCGAATTGCGGAGACTTTCTGTCAGAATGCACCACTGCATCGTAAAGTATTCGTTGGCATAGAATGACGAGCATTCATCGGTCGACCATGACATGGAGCAGTGGTCGATGATGATGTTGCGGTTGTATCTTCCCCACAGAGCATCGGCTTCCCTCTTTGCCTCATCACCCATACGGAATCGTATGTAACGGATGATGATGTTTTCAGCATTCTCGAACTTCATTTCGTAGTTCTTTATGCAGATTCCGTCTCCCGGAGCTGTCTGTCCGGCAATTGTAAGGTTACCGTTCTTGATACTCAAGGCTGACTTCAGCTCGATTATTCCGGCCACGTCAAAGACAATCGTCCTTGTGGCTGACTCATTGACAGCAGCCCTTAACGAACCGGCACCGCTATCAGCAAGAGTAGTCACATGGATTACTTTTCCGCCGCGTCCACCGGTCGTGTACATTCCGCCGCCCTCAGCGCCCGGGAATGCCAAGGCATCAGCATGAGCATCTTCATGTGACGGAATCTGAAACTGTGCATAGAATTCGTTCGGCTGCGGCTTCGGCTTTATACCAGGAGTGTCATCCCCTGCTGTATCTGCAGTGATCGGGTCAGAATAAGGGGAATCCGAACCACCGACCTTTGCCCTTACCTTGAAACAGTATGAGGTTTCCTCCGTAAGGCCCTGATACATGATGGATGTCTCTTTCGTACTGGTCTGACCGCCATTGACAAGCACACCATCCGAGGTTTCAAGTCTCGCCACATAAAAATCAGCGCCCTTGACTTCATCCCATTCGAAAACAAGGGATGTCTTGTCCGATGACACCAGTCTTACATTAGCAGGAGCTGTCACCTCATCCGGTATCTCGACAGGAGCGTCAGGACCGCATCCCTGCAAAAGCAAGGATGCAGCCACAGCAACTGCCGCATATATTTTCAATCTGCTTGTCATTATGCTATCTTCTTGTATTCAGGCACGAGAATCTTCATGACGCTCCAAGCGATCACATAAGCAACGGCACAGAGGCAGAACATGATCATATATCCTGCTTCCTTGCCTTCGAATCCGAGGAACGTGAAGGCTGCGCCTGCATTTTCAGAGAATGTGAAGAGGACACCGGCTCCCTTGTTGATCATAAACGAGCTGATACCGCCCGCCATTCCTCCGATACCGGTGATTGTAGCGACAGCAGATTTAGGGAACATGTCACCTACAGTCGAATAAAGGTTTGCTGACCAAGCCTGATGTCCAGCACCTGCAAGACCGATGACGATTGCAGGCCACCATGCCGAAAACTGTCCGAGAGGCTGTGCAAACAATGCAAACAGAGGGAAGAATGCGAAGATAAGCATGGCAAGCATTCGGCCCTTGTAAGGATGCATTCCCTTCTGTTCCACGAAAAGTTTAGGCAGGTATCCTCCGAAGATGGAAATCACGGTTACAATCGCATAAAGAGTGATGATAAGCATCATTCCTGTTCCTGAAGAAGCCTTGTAGCCGAACTGATCCTGGAAATATGCAGGAGCCCAGAAAAGGTAGAACCACCATACGCCGTCGGTAAAGAACTTACCGGCAATGAAAGACCATGTCTGACGGTATGTGAAGCACTTCCAGAGCGGAATCTCCTTTGTTTCTTCTGCTTGCGCAGCAGCGGCAGGCTCGTCTTCATCCTCATTCTGCAGGATGTACTCGAGTTCGGCTGCATTCACATGCTTTGAATTCTGTGGCTTGTCATACATGAAAACCCAGAAACCCATCCAGAGGAAACCGAGGGCACCGATCACCACGAAAGACATTTCCCAGCCAAGCCATGCAGCAAGAGGCGGGATCGTAGCGGGAGCAACGAGAGCTCCTACTGATGCGCCGGCATTGAAGATAGATGTAGCAAAAGCGCGGTCTTTCTTCGGGAAATATTCTGCTGTTGTCTTGATGGCTGCAGGGAAGTTACCCGACTCACCCATTGCAAGAACGGCACGGGCTGCAAGGAAGAGCCATACACTGACTGAAGATATAGCCAATGCAGCCTTTGTTCCTGCTTCCACAGCCTTCATCGCCTCGATAGACTCGTATCCATTGATATGCATTGTAGCCCATCCGCAAAGTGCGTGAGCACATGCACCGAACGACCAGATGCCGATAGCCCAGAGATAACCCTTTTTTGTGCCCATCCAGTCTACGAACTTGCCGGCGAAAAGCATCGCAACGGCATAGAAGATAGAGAATACAGCTGTAATAGTACCATAATCGCTGTCTGTCCAATGGAATTCAGGAGCAATGAACTCCTTCCATGTGAGAGAAAGCACCTGGCGGTCCATATAATTGACTGTAGTTGCCACGAAAAGCAATACTACCATCCACCAGCGCCAGTTGGTCATCAGTTCTTGATTAGTGTCTTTTTTCATTGTTATGGTTGATTAGTTATTTCAAAACGTCATTTTCGCTGTCTATGATTCCTGGAAGTCCTGTTACGGAACCTTTATATGTAGCAGTCCCCTTTCTCACTTCCCTTATGATCCTGCGGTCAATTGCATCGCGCCTGTGTGAAGCTCCGACGTGCTTCAGGACTGCCTTGTAAGCATATGGAGCGTATTCGTCCAAAACAGGCACTGACACTGCGAATCGTACTGGTTCAGATGCATTATAATAAAAGTGTCCCTGATTGGCGATTTTCAGTTTGTCTGGTCTTCTTCCTTCAAATCCCCCGTCTTCTACAGCACTTATGTCATATGAGTTTCCGTTGATGTAGAACCTTCCCTTTATCATTGATGTGGTCTCTGAAGTGCTGATATCCAGCCATTCACCTTCAAGATTACGGGTAGCAGGTCCCGGACGGAAATAGTTCTTTATCACATTGAACCAGCCTTCCTCACCACCGTAGATTGCCTTCATTCCCCAATTATATACGACATTGTTGACGAACTCTACGGTGCCTCTGAAATGGAGCAGGTCGTTCTCCCAATAGAGCTTCGGATGGTCGAAGCGCGGGTTGCGGCTGTTGTTGTGGGCAAACAGGTTGTGCTGGAAAGTGACATTCCTACCTCCCCAGATGCCTCCGTAGCCATGTTTTCCCTTATGATGAACAGATGAGTTAAGTGCTTCTGAAATGATGCACCACTGGATTGTAGCGTCTGCCAGATTATAGAATGAAGCATTTTCATCAGTTGCCCAGCTTATAGAGCAGTGGTCGATCATAAGATGATGACAATGTCTTGCACCAAGTGCATCAGCCTCTACTCCTGCTGCTGTACCGAGTCTCATACGCAAATAGCGTATAATTACATGGTCTGCTGTGATGAACACGTTGTGGTCACGAAGAGTAATTCCCTTTCCTGGCGCTGTCTGTCCGAGAATCGTCAGAAATGGGTTTCTGATATTAAGCGGAGCTGTCAGATGAATGTCACCGCTGACAGCGAAAGTAACGATGCGTGGACCTTCAGCTTCAACAGCATGACGAAGTGTTCCTTCCGATCCGTCGTCAGCAAGCGATGTGACCACAAATTCCTTTCCGCCTCTGCCTCCAAGGGAATATTTTCCACAGCCTTCAGCACCTTCGAAAGCAATCTGCTGACCTTCTCTTGATGGTGTCCAATCTATATTGTGTCTTGCTTCCCATTCGAGTGACGCCCAGATGAATGGGCCAACGCCCTTGCAGTCATTTTCAATTATAGGTTCGCTGAGATAGTAATCGAAATCTCCCTTCCTCATCTGCTTTCCGCCAAGTCCGCCGACAGCGCAACAGTCTGTCATGGAAATACTTCCATCAGCATTTTCACGGATAAACCGGTCAATGAACTTCGGATAGAGGCCCAGGATGTATTCCTCGTGAGAACTGTCGATGTATCCTCTCCTGAGTCCCTTGAGGAATGCGTATGTGAACATGATCGAGCAAGTTGCCTCCTGGTAGTTCCCTTCTCTTTCAGGACAGTCAAGCACCTGGTACCACATGCCTGTCTGTGGATCTGCCCATTTCGGAAGCACATCAAGAAGATAATTCAGCTGATTTACGAGCTCCTGATGTCCGGGATGATCCTTCGGCATATAGTCGAGAACTTCGACCAGAGCGATTGCATACCAGCCTGTCGCGCGTCCCCACGCATGCTCTGAAAGTCCGGTTTCCGGATCGCACCAGAACATCGAGCGGGACTCATCCCAAGCGTGACGGAAAAGGCCTGTGGCAGGATCATAAGTGTTCTTCGCACCAGCGGTGAACTGATGTGCGATGTCTGCAAACAGAGAGTCCTTCTGCTCGTTAGGAGCATATCGCTTTGTGTATTCTGCATAGAAAGGAAGAGCCATGTAGAAACCGTCAAGCCATACCTGATTCGGATAGACCTGCTTGTGCCAGAACTCTCCAGAATGTGTTCTGGGATGAGAATCAAGCTGTTCGCGGACCTTTCTCGTAACACGGCGGTAACGCTTGTCCTGGTCACCATACATGTCGTGCAGATCGAAATAGATTCTTGCCGGGCAGATGTGGTCTACATTGTAATTGGTCTTCTTATAGCTGTAGATCTCCCCTTTCTCTGTAGCCATAGTATCTGCCCATGCGCGGACATAGTCCACCACCTCCGGCAGTTCGTATCGTTTGGCTGCGTCAAGGAAAGACTTGAGCTCAAGACCGGTCGTGTAGTTCCACTTTCTCTGTCCTTTTCGGCCGTCAAGATAAGTAGCGTCCGGATTCCTCTTCATCTCTGACCTTATCATACGTATTGAATACGGTTCCTGTCCGTAGGCAGCAACCGCAAACAATGCAGTAAGGATCAATAAAAGTCTCTTCATAGTTAAAATACTTTGAAATACCATTCGGTAGGAACGTTGATACCGTTCTTATCCTGCTCAGAACCACATTTGAGGACGTTTGCAGGTGTGTACTTCTTAAGGTCTTTCGCCTTCAGGACATGTGACCATTTTACTCGTGTGCCTTCTGCGCCTGGACCCTTGCTGCCGTATTCGGCGTAGAAAGTCGTCTTCTCCGCATATGGCTTGCTCCAGTTGTGCCAGCCTTCAGGGCGGATATGGTCACCAAGCTCGCAGTCGATGAAGACTGTCTTTGCAAACGATCTCCAAGGACGTCCGAGGTATACCTTGCCAGCATTTTCATTGTGGATCAGACGGCAGTTCTTGAACACATAGCCGAACTCTTCATTTTCAGGAGTTGATGCGGCTGTTATGTAACTATCTCTCTTACTGAGGATTGTACAGTCTTCAAACCAGCATGTTGAAGCGCCGAAAATGAAATCGGTAGTTCCCTCTATCCAGCAGTTTCTGAAATACTGCCTCTGGCCTTTTCCATATGTATATATGGTATCCTGATTTGCAATGAAACGACAGTTGATGAATGCCACCCTGTCGGCGTCCACTGTAATGGCGCATGCCTGAGCAATTGCCTTACCCTCACCTGCCGAGTTTTCGAAGGTGATGTTCTCGGCGAGGAAGTCAGATCCGTAAAGGAATACGGTAGAAGTTGCAGAAGTACCCATTTCATATCCTGTAGAGCCGGTCTTCTTTGCGTAGTCCCCCCAGGTTATAACAGTCTTCTCTGAAGACTGACCGATCAGATGGAGCCTCTGCTTGTTTGCAGGGATAGTTACCTTTTCATCGTAAATGCCATCCTTAATGTATATTGTGGTCTCATCATACTTGCAATAGTCCGGTGCTGAATTTATGGCTTCCTGCACCGTGAAGAAGTCTCCGCTTCCATCCTTGGCAACTACAAAATCATAATCCACAACATGTTCTGCAAGTTCTGGAATGACCTTCACGATCTCCGGAAGAAGAAGATTCACGATCTGACGTGCTCCGGCACCGTTGGTATGAGTGTTATCGACCAGTCCCTTCGGATGTTTTGCGATTCTGCCTTCAGGGAGCCACATGTAGTATTTTCTGGATGCCTCATCGCCGAGTGAAATGAGCCACTCCTGGGTAATCGTGTTTGCATCGATGATAGGAAGACCGTATTCCTGTGCAACCTGAGTTACAGCAGCAGGATAGTCTCCGTGGCAATTCCTCTTGAGGTTTCCTTCATCGTCGAACCATCTGCGCGATACAGGCGTGAAGAGGACAGGCTTTGCTCCTACGCTTAAAGCATGATCTACGAAGAGTCGGATATTATCCTGATAAGCGCCATAAGCTGCAGCGTAACGGGTTGTGTCCGATTCCTTCGCGTCGTTGTGACCGAACTGAATGAACAGGTACTCCCCTGCCTTGAGATCAGCCTTTACCCTGTCCCAGATTCCGAGAGTCTGTACGCTTTTGGTGCTTCTGCCGTTCTGGGCATAGTTGGCAATGACCACATTGGTGTCCACGTGGGATTTCAGCCTCTGCCCCCATCCGCGTTCAGGGTTCTCGTACGAAAGATCCTTGTCGGCCATTGTGGAGTCACCCATCAGGCGAAGGACGATCTTGTCCTGCGCTATCGATGATACAGCCAGCAGGCACGAAACAGCAAGTGTAATGATTCTCTTCATGACTATTTGATTACAACATCATTCGATTTGTACTGGAAGACCTCTGGCATTTCCTTTCCTGATGCATCCTCACAGCCGTCAATGACGACATCATTGCAGTTTGCCACACTGAAGCCAGCACCAGCTGACTGCATGATTCTTACATCTTTCAGGACGACTCCTGTCGAATAGCGGAGGTCTGCGCCGTTCTCTGAAACGATCTCACAATCTTCGACTACGATGTTCTCGATATTCTTTTCAGGAATTCCGTTGAAGTACATTGCTCTTGCAGCACCGCAGCATACGACATCCTTGATATATATGTCTCTGAACTGCGGAGTGGTCTCATCTGCTTCCTTAAATGCCACATCAAACGGTGATGCACCTTCAGCAGCAGCTTCTACGGCTGATTTTCCGCCATAGTGAAGGTCGAAAAGAAGCGGCTCGGTAGGAATGTTCATCATGACTATATCTTCGATGTAGATATTCTTTACGACTCCGCCACGACCACGGCAGCTCTTGAATCTCAAGCCGACGTCAGTTCCGAGGAAACGGCAGTTCGAAACCTTGATGTTTTCAACGCCACCTGACATCTCGCTTCCGACAACGAATCCGCCATGTCCGTGGAAAACGATACAGTTGTCTACAATAAGATTCCGGCAAGGCCTTGCCCTTCTGCGTCCGTCCTCGTCCTTTCCTGATTTGATGCATATAGCATCGTCACCGACGTCGAAGCTTGAATTGATTACAAGTACATTTTCACAAGAATCCACATCCAATCCGTCACCGTTCTGCGAATACCATGGGTTGCGTACGGTAACATTATCTATGATGACGTTGCGGCACATCAGAGGATGGATGTTCCAGCATGGAGAATTCTGGAAGAGGCAGTCCTCAAGAAGCACGTTTTCGCATTCCTTGAATGAGATCATCACAGGACGGAGATAGGTTTTCACGCTGTTCCACTCTTCTTCTGTTTCAAGACCCTGAGGTACATTGAACGCATCGCTGACTACTGCACCGCGGTAAGATGATGAATCAGGATACCAGAGGTCTCCTTTCTCGTTAGTGAATCCGCCACTCTTGAGCAGGGCCTTCCACTGCGAAGGTGAAATCTTTGACTTCTTCACCTGTCTCCATGAGTCACCGTTTCCATCGATTGTTCCGCCTCCGGTAATCGCGATGTTCTTGGCACCGACAGCATTGATCGGAGATATGCAGCGCTTTGTGTCCAATCCTTCAAAGACTGTCTCTACGATAGGATAGAGATCCCTGTCAGTTGAGAAAAGAAGCACCGCGTCGGGTCTGATATGCAGATCGATATTGTCCTTAAGCGTGATAGGACCGGTCAGCCATACTCCTGCAGGCACTACAAGACGTCCACCTCCCACTTCTGTCAGTGTCTCGATCGCCTTTGCAAAAGCCTCGGAGTTCAATGTGACCCCATCGCCGACTCCACCGAAATCACGGATGTCGACTGCACGTACAGGAATCGAAGGCCTCTGTACCTGCGGCATTTCAAACGGCAGATCTTTGTAGAGGTGTGCATACTCGTTACTGCCGCATGAAGCGAAAGTCAGAGCGGCGAGAATGGATGCTAATATGGTTCTGGTTCGTGTCATTGTGGTTGTCTGTATATTATAAGGTTACTCCGGATTTGAATATCGCGATCTCGCTGTATCCTGATTTCTCATTGTTGACCTTTTCGCCTGAAGCGACGCGGATGACGAAATCAATGAAAGACTTGTC
Source organism: Bacteroidales bacterium (assembly GCA_017550025.1). GTDB lineage: Bacteria > Bacteroidota > Bacteroidia > Bacteroidales > UBA932 > Cryptobacteroides. The sequence continues at coordinate 76,432 of JAFYLU010000041.1, forward strand.
GACTTCTTCCGCAGGCGTTCCTTCAACGATCACTCCGGCATTGAAGTCGATCCAGAGAGGCTTCTTGGAGGCGAGAGTGCTGTTTGTCGAAATCTTTGCTGTAGGCACGAATGTTCCGAACGGAGTTCCGCGACCGGTTGTGAAAAGTACTATCTGGCATCCGGCCGCAGCAAGAGCTGTGGACGCGACCAGATCATTACCCGGAGCACTGAGCAGATTAAGTCCCTTATTCTTAAGCCTTTCACCATAGAGCAGGACGTCGCGTACGATAGAGTTTCCTGATTTCTGCGTACAGCCCAAAGATTTCTCTTCAAGGGTAGAAATACCGCCGGCTTTATTGCCTGGAGAAGGATTTTCGTATACCGGCTGCTCATTCTTCATGAAATATGCCTTGAAATCATTGATAAGGTGCACTGTCTTGTCAAAAGTCTGCTCATTCTGGCAGCGGGCCATGAGGATGGTCTCCGCGCCGAACATTTCAGGAACCTCGGTCAGGACTGTAGTACCTCCCTGAGCGACAACCCAGTCAGAAAAACGTCCGAGAAGAGGATTTGCAGTAATGCCGGAGAATCCGTCTGATCCACCGCATTTAAGGCCTACCTTAAGCTCGCTGACAGGCACGTCTTCGCGTCTGTCATCCTTTGCCGCCTCTGCTATTTCACGCAGAAGATTCAATCCATATTCTACTTCGTCACCCTGGATCTTCTGTGATTCCATGAACTTGACTCTTGTTCCGTCCACGGGTCCGACAAGTTCTCTGAACGCGGCGAGCTGGTTGTTCTCGCAGCCGAGAGCAACGACCAGAACACCGGCCGCATTCGGATGGTGTACCATGTCAGCAAGAATATTTCTTGTATTTTCATGGTCTCCTCCGAGCTGCGAGCAGCCGTAATTATGCGGAAACGCAATCACCTTTTCTATTGAAGGATACTGATCCAGCTCTTTTTCGAAAAGCTTTTGGATGCTCTGCGCCACTCCATTTACGCATCCTACAGTCGGGATGATCCAAAGTTCGTTGCGTACACCGGCATCGCCGTTCTTCCTTTTATATCCTTTGAAATATGCCTGCGACTGTGAAGGTGCGATTTCAGTGAGTTCAGGTCTGTATGAATACTCCAGAAGACCGTCAAGGTTTGTCTTGAGGTTTGTGTGGTCGATAAGTCCACCTTTGTTTACTGGAGCAAGAAGATGGCCGATCGGGAATCCGTATTTGATTATATCGGTTCCTTCAGGCATGTCCTCAAGAGCTACCTTATGGCCCGCAGGGACAGGTGTTTCTGTTATTACAGATACACCATTGATGTCGAAGCTGACTCCAGCCTCGACATCGTGTATTGCTACGGCGACGTTATCCGCCGCGTTTATCTTAATGAATTTCATGATTATCCTATTACGGTTTCCACTGCTGCACGCATTCCTTCATTCCTGATGATCTCAAGATCTGCTGCAATGAGATCGGTCAGACCTGGGATTTCATTGAGATTCTCTCCCCATATGAACTCTGCCGCAAGTACCCCTTCAGCAACCTTGCGCACATCCTCGCTTGCCCAAAGTTCTTTCAGGAGAGCCACGATGGCTGCATCATCGTTCGGAACAATCTCCACATCGCCTCTCTTGCCGCCCTTGTAGTATGTGATTATGGCTGCAAGACCGAGAACAAGGCCCTTTGGAAGCTCTCCCTTGCGCTCGAGATAAGTCTTCAGACCTGGAAGATCACGTGTCTTGTATTTAGGGAATGAGTTCAGCATGATGCTTGTGACGAAATGCTTCACATAAGGATTGAGGAAACGCTCTACAACAGAATCCGCGAAGGCCTGAAGTTCTTCTTTCGGAAGGTTCAGGGTCTCCATGAGCTCGCCGTACATGACCTTTCGGACAAACTGTCCGACCAGAGGGTCTTCTACGCACTCCTTCACTGTATCAAGTCCCGAAAGGTATCCTACTGGAGAAAGGACTGTGTGGGGACCATTGAGCAGCGTCACCTTTCTTTCATGGTAAGGTGCCTCACTTGGAACGAAAAGTACATTGAGACCGGCCTTGTCGGCAGGGAACTCGTCTGCAACCGACTCCGGAGCCTCAATTACCCAAAGATGGAAGATCTCTCCCTTGACCACAAGGTTATCCTTATAGCCGATTCGCTCATGAATCTGGTCGATAGTGTCCTTCGGATAGCCGGGAACTATTCTGTCTACGAGCGTGCAGTAGACACCGCATGCCTGCTCGAACCATGCCTTGAATCCATCTCCAAGATTCCAGAGGTCAATATACTGATAGATGCACTTCTTGAGTTCCTTTCCATTGAGGAAGATCAGCTCGCACGGAAGGATGATGAATCCCTTGGTCATGTCGCCGTTGAAATGCTCGTATCTATGATAAAGGAGCTGTGTGAGCTTGCCTGGATATGAAGATGCGGGCTGGTCATCGAGCTTGCATGAAGGATCGAACGCGATACCCGCTTCCGTTGTATTTGAAATCACGAAACGGATGTCGGGATTCTCCGCAAGAGCAATGAACTCATCATAATGAGTATATGGATTCAGACCACCGTTGATCACATCTATCATCTCTATAGAGTCGACAGGCTGGCCTTTGTCAATTCCCTGAAGGTTCACATGATAGAGGCCATCCTGAGAATTCAGCATGTCCACCATTCCCCTGTCGATCGGCTGGACTACTACAACTCCAGCGTTGAAATCGGTTGCCTTGTTGGTGTTCCAGATGATCCAATCTACAAATGCACGAAGGAAGTTGCCTTCGCCGAACTGAATTACCTTGGTAGGGTACTTTGCGGCCTGAGCCGTCTGTCTGTCGAGAGATTTCATATGTGTGAATGGTTATTGGTTTTCGTGTTTCATTTGCAAATTTAAAATTCTACACTTCATCACATTCTATTGATAACGAAAAGAATTCTTATAAAACGAAATTCGTGACCATTTTTTTATTGTATTTTGCAATTTTTACCTAATTTAGCAGTCAGCATAATCACCCAGACACGACTTAAGCGAAAACCAATGCTAAAGATTCTCCTGCTTACAGACTACTCTCAAGAGTCAGAAAGACGTTTCCTTAACGGTTTCGTCAAATATGCCGACACGCAAGGAGGATGCATATTCTACCCTATGTCCCACCTGATTTCGCAGACCAGGGACAATTCGGCAGAGATAATCAAGCTGGCAAAGAAGTTCAAGGTCGATGCAATCCTTGGACTGTGGCACAATATAAATGTGGCGGAAGCACAGAAACTGAACATTCCGATATTTCTGCGCACCTACAAGAGAGTGTATGATGAATTCCCGATGCTGACAGGACATTACAAGGAGTTCGGTGCCTATGCCGCGAGGTTCTTCATTGACCAGAACTTCAAGGATTATGCATTCATCGGAATGAAGGATATAATCTGGTCGATTTCCAGATTCGAAGGATATAGCGAACAGATCGCTGCTTCAAGAAAAGTAAAGACATACAAATATGAAGTCGATGACTTTCAGGACGAGATCGGAGAGATAAAAAAGTGGATACATTCATTGCCGAAACCGGTCGCGCTTCTTGCCTGTAATGACTTTATGGCCAGGCAGGTAACCGAGATTTGCCAGATGGAAGGAATCCGGATTCCGGATGACATCTCGCTCCTTGGTGTCGATAATGATGAGTTCATGTGCAACATTTCTTCCCCTACGCTCTCGTCTATAAAGCTCAACTTCGAAAAGCACGGCTACGAGATAGCCGAAACACTCTTCAAGATGGTCAGGCAGAAGAAGACCTGGCCTGCAAAAATTGCCGTAGAAGCGATCGGGGTTGTCGAAAGGATGTCGACCAAGCGCAAGGTCATATCTGATCCTTACATACGCGAGATAGTCGACTTCATCACACGCAATTATACTCAGGAGATAGATATCAGCAAGCTCACCTCGTTCATTCCCCTGTCCCGAAGGGCAATTGAGATGAGGTTCAAGAAGGAGATGTATCCGCATACGATAACATCCTTTATCATGAAGCTGAGGCTTGAGCAATTCTGCCATCTTCTCGAAAGTACCGAACTTCCTGTCAGCATCGCGGCAGACAGATCCGGATTCATTGACAACAGCAACTTCTCCACGATATTCAAGAAATACAAGGGGATGACCCCGACCGAATACAGAAAAAAGAACAGACAATAACCAATAAGTATCATCAACATGGACGTAATTTCAAAACTTGAAGGTCTGGTCAAGGGCCAGCCGTTCATTGGCGAGGATTTCATGCTTACGAATGATTTCGCCCGCGAACTTTATCACGAGAGTGCGGAGAATATGCCGATCATCGACTATCACTGTCATCTTGTCCCTGAAATGATTGCAAGCAACCATCAGTTCAAGGACCTTACCGAAGTATGGCTCGGTGGCGACCACTACAAGTGGAGAGCCATGAGAGGTAATGGAGTGCCGGAGGAGTTCATCACAGGAGCCCGCGGCAGCTATGAAAAATTCGAGAAGTGGGCAGAGACCGTGCCTTATACGATGAGAAACCCTCTTTATCACTGGACCCACCTCGAACTCGCAAGAATCTTCGGAATCCATGACCTCCTCAATCCTTCTACTGCGAGAGCCATATATGACGAGTGTACAGCGAAGCTTCAGACAGAGGAATACAGAGGCCAGGCCCTTATGAGAAGGTTCGACGTGAAGGTGGTCTGCACGACTGACGACCCTGCTGACAGCCTTGAGTTCCACAAGCAGATAAAGGAAAATCCGTTCGGCACGAAGGTTCTCCCTACATGGCGTCCTGACAAGGCAATGGTGGTCGAGAAACCGATGCAGTATATTGAGTACATCAATAAGCTCAGCGCTGCAGCTGGCATGGAAATCAACAATTATCAGGACCTTCTGGATGCACTTCGCAAGCGTCAGGACTTTTTCCATGAGATGGGCTGCCGCATATCAGACCACGGTCTTGAGAACTTCTATGCCGAAGATTTCGAACTTGAAGAGATCGACAGGATATTCAGGAACACACTCAAGGGACAGAAGCCTTCCGCAGAGGAGACCCTCAAGTTCAAGAGTGCAATCCTTCTTGACTTTGCTCGTATGGATCATGAGAAGGGATGGGCTCAGCAGTTCCATATCGGAGCTATCCGTGATAACAATACCAGAATGTTCAAGATTCTCGGACCGGATACAGGTTATGACGCCATCCATGACGTTTCATGCGCAGCGGCAGGCCACAAGTTCCTGAACACTCTTGCAATGGAAGACAAGCTGACAAAGACCATCCTCTACAACCTCAATCCGAAGGACAACGAGGTACTTGCTACTATGGCATATACCTTCAACGACGGCACATGCCCTGGCAAAATCCAGCTCGGTTCGGGATGGTGGTTCCTCGATCAGGAAGACGGCATGAAGAAACAGATGAACGCCCTTTCAGCGCTCGGTCTCCTCAGCAGATTCGTCGGCATGCTTACCGACTCGAGAAGTTTCCTTTCATATCCTCGTCACGAATATTTCCGCAGAATCCTCTGCAACCTTCTCGGCGAAGACCTCAAGAACGGAAAGCTTCCAAAGAGCGAGATGGCATTCATCCACCAGATGGTCAAGGATATATCCTACAATAATGCAGAAAGATATTTCAACTTTTAACGGGATATCCTGAACCAGTCTGCCTCCACCCAACCGGAGTCATTCCTGGAATGGAATCTATTGCAGTAAAGTCCGGCTTTGGCGCCTATCCAGCGACCTGGCCGGGCTTTGAATTTATATTCGCCTTCAGCCACATTGATCTTCTGCCATGCATTGCCGTCAAGACTGTATGAGAACGTACACACAGCATCAGGGACATCGCCTCTGCGAGGTGTATTTTCCACCTCCACGCGCATGTACACAGCACATTCCCTGTACTCCAGCGGACGAACAGGAGGTACAGTGTCAGACATGTATCTGTCTGAAAAAGGCACTGGCAGCCTTTCGGAATCAAGCTGCTTCTCGAACAAGATCTTTTCGGAGTTCCCCTTATGGGCATCAATGCACTCGATCATCTGCAGCATGACACCATCATGAGTGTCTGTCATCCGGAGTGTCGCATAGCTTTCACCCATTATGACAAGGCCACAGTTTTCCCCTTTCTTCGCCAGTTGTGGATTAGGCGTGAAGGTCAGTCTGGTTGTAATCGTGAAATCGTCGGCAGGAAATTTCTGCATGAGCAGGTTCGGAGTATCCCAAAGGTTTCTCCAATTATCTGACTGTTCGGCCGAATAAAGCTTCAGGTTTCCTTCCGCCGCATTACAATAATACCAATAAGGTGACGGTACTGCAGGCCACTGCCACTGCAGGCCCAATGACACAGATTCGAATTCATCACTTTCCAGCGGCTGGAATCCACCCGAAGACGGCAGGTCAGGTTTAGTGAAATCGACCACAGGAGTACCTGCCGTATCATTTTTCCTTGATTCACCTATTATCGGCCAGCCATCCTTCCAAACCATTGGCTGAAGGTGCACTACCCTGCCGTAAGCATCTATATCCTGAAAGTGGACAAACCAGAATTCACCATTCTGCGTCTCCACCCATCCGCCCTGATGCGGGCCGTTGACTTTGGTCTTTCCTTGGGCCATCACTACCCTTTCTTCGTATGGACCATATGGATCAGATGCCTTCAGCACGGTCTGCCAGCCGGTCTTTACTCCACCTGCCGGAGAGAAGATATAGTACTGCCCCTCGTGTTCATAGAACTTCGTGCCTTCGATCGTCGGCTGGGTCTTATGACCGTCATATATCACGCGGCTGCGTTCTTTCAGAGCACATCCGTCCGGAGTCATCTCTGCGATAAACAACACCGATTTCACACCAGCTCGTGAGCCTGCGCAACCATGTGTCAGCCAAGCTCTTCCATCTGAATCCCACAGCGGACAAGGATCGATGTAACCCTTTGCCTTGACCAGCCATACGGGATCTTCCCAACGGCCTGCCGGATCGTCTGTCCTGACCATGAAAACACCTCTGTCCGGATCCCCGCAATAGATATAGAACTTGCCGTCATGATACCTGATCGCTGGTGCCCATACCCCGCATCCGTGCTGCGGAATCGTGCGCCACTCATGCGCTCCGGGCACCTGCGCAATATCAGGATCCATTCCCGGCGACAGGACATCCCAAGGCCGACCATCGTCCCATCCCGGTCCCGGATAGTCCGTCAATGCGGCACCTATAAGCTCCCAGTTTACAAGATCGGTAGAATGGAGGATCTGCAGTCCGGGAAAATGGTTGAATGATGATGAGGTCATATAATAGTCATCTCCGACCCTGCAGATGTCAGGATCAGAGTAGTCGGCATATATTATCGGGTTGCGGTAGGTGTTTCCGCAATCAGGATTCCATGTCTGAGACTTCTGCTGACCGCAGAGTGTTATGCAGCAGAGACATGATACAAGTAAGCCGATGGATCTTTTCATCTTAAAGCACTTTGTCAAAGTATTCGATTATGATTTTCTGGACATCCTTTCCGCAATGATGCCCGCCTTCGAAAAACAAGGTCCTGATTGATTCGGGATCGCTTGAATAATGATTCTGAAGAATCTGATATGCCTTTTCCACTTTTTCCTTTGGAAACAGATGGTCGGTCGTGCCGCTTAAAAAGAGCATTGGCTTCGGAGTCAGGAACTTGCCGATGTCGCCGAAGTCCATCGTCTCGCGCATCGGCATTATGGCCATGGAATAATCCGAGGCCTTCATCCTTTCCTCTCTGTCCAATGTGGTCATCCATGACAATGCGACACCGCTTTTCACATCCTTGCAGAATGCGGCAAGCATCCAGCAGCGGTGAGCTCCCATCGAGAAACCGAATGCTCCGATTCTGTCCTTGTCTACATAAGGAAGCGACCGGAGCAGTCTCACTGAAGCAATGTCATCCCTGAGCATCTTTTCCGCCCAGATCTCCCCTCTTGAATACAATTCATCATAGAGAAGCTTCTGTCCGTCATATATCTTGTTCTTGAGAACCTTTATAGAGTCTTTGAGCACCTTTGTCATCTGATGATTTCCATAGGAGAGTTCAGACCATCGCTGCGCATCTTCGCTCGAGCGTTCTCCCCAGTACAGTGCGTCAGCTACAAGAACGACATAGCCAAGAGATGCAAGCGAATCCGCAAGATATACTCCATCGAAATTCTTGTCGATCCATTGGCGTGATGACTTCATAATGTGGTCATCAGCACCATTATCAAGCACAGACGCCATGGGTCTTACAAGTTTTTCCTTACCGATGTCAAAGCGTGCCCCATGATCATGAAGCATAACGACAGCCGGACATTTACTCCTTTTGTCAAGACATTGAGGAACAAGCAGATAAGCAGTTATACGTTCTTCCTTCTCTGTCTTGAAGGTTATGTAACAGCAATCATACCCTTCCCTCGCTTCAGTTGCAACCACGTTCATTTCCTGACTGCATATGCCACCCCTCTTGGGCACATATGCACCCGCCGCAAACGTGATGATGAGAAGAAAATATACAAGTAACGACTTCATGTTACAAAAATAGAAATTTAACATTAACCTGACGCATGCAAGGGTCTGTATTTAATGAAATTTCCATATTTTGCAGCGGTACGGCAGCTGATGGCAATTGTACCGTTCCAACAAAAATTGCCCTATTTTTCGTCGAACGGTATCGAAATAAAAGGTATAAGCCTATAAAAATGAACCGTTCCTACATATATCCGCTGATTTTTGTAGGAACGGTCTTCAACATGTACCTTGCCTTACAATATTTGAAACTATACACAGTCAAATCGGACTTTTAAGGCAGAGCTATTCTAAAGAATACGAACATGATCTGATTTTGATCTTACAATCATCAAGGCTGTCAATTATTGCAAGTGACTCAACATGCACGCCCATGCTACGCAGGTGTTTGCCACCCTCCTGGAAGCCCTTTTCAATCAGAAAGCCCATTCCTTTGAGCGTGGCACCAGCCTGATTGACGAGATCAAGTATTCCTTTGGCAGCATTGCCGTTTGCAAGAAAATCATCTATAAACAGCACATTGTCTTCTTTGGTAAGGTATTCAGCGCTCACACATACCGTATACGAGCGCCCCTTTGTAAAAGAGTATACCTCTGAAACCAACATATTCTGCATGGTACTTGGCTTGGATTTCTTTGCAAAAAGTACCGGAACATTCAAAATCGCACCCACCATTATGGCAGGAGCTATTCCGCTTGCTTCTATGGTTACGACCTTATTGATATCGTGTGAGGAAAATCGTCTCACAAGTTCTTCAGCCATTCTCTGCATAAGGGCCGGATCCATCTGGTGGTTTATAAAACTGTCAACCTTCAGGATGCCGCCCGGTAAACATTTACCGTCTTTTAAAATCCTATCTTCAAGACACTTCATATCAATACTCAACCTTATCTTCCTTTTTATCCCACTTCCTGAAGGCACGAAGTGCATCCGAACGCATGAAATGCTCACATTTGATTGAACGATCCCCGTAATTCAGCTCCAACTGATCATAAATGAACGAGTCGTCGAAATTGATTGCCTTTGCATCGTCCTTTGTATTTCCATAGCATATTCGGCTTACTCCAGGCCAATAAAGTGCACTTAGGCACATAGGACATGGCTCACACGAACTGTAGATGGTGCATCCTGTCAGCTGAAATGTTCCCAACCTGGCACATGCTTTTCTGATGGCCATGACTTCTGCATGAGCTGTAGGGTCAGAATCAGGCACTACACGATTGGTTCCCGTTGCTATTATTTCCCCGTCCTTTACGATGACAGCTCCGAAAGAACCGCCGCCGGTGTCAATGTTGTCCATAGACAGATTGATTGCCATTTCCATGAATTTTGCATCTTCAGCAGAATATTCATGTGATTCCTTCAGACATTTATCAATGGTACTCATAATATAGTATTTTATGGTCAAACTTACATAAAAACTTTCGTTTTTACGCCCGTTAGAATAAAAATCAAGACCACATACTATCTTTAAAGGCAAAAGCGGTCATGACTTCTCAGCCAGCCGCACAGTCCCATTGTTCAACGAGGTCTATGCCTCAAAAA
>JAFYLU010000042.1 GCA_017550025.1 Bacteroidales bacterium
GTGCTCGTTTGCTTTATTTGGACGGCTTTCCAGATAAAATTTTACAGGCATACGTTCTGCGTTATTTAAGGTTACGCACAAATTTACGCAGAAAAATCAGTAAATTCAAATATATTCAAGTATATTTTAATTTCGTTAACATATTGATATTTAGGGGTTTTGTGGTAGTAGTATATTTAGATAAACTCTAACTATAGAACGACTATCTCCACAAAGGTCCATTCAGATTTTCTGAGTGGACCTTTTTTTTATTACTTCTGATTCCACGAACCTGCTTCTGCTGTTAATTTTCTTCATCTGGAGTCAGTGAATAGGGCGATTATTATTAACTTTGTAATTCATATTAAATATTTTATAATGAAAAGACTCTATTTTATCTTTCTGGTTTTTGCTCTCCTGACACTTACAGGTGTGCGTGTGCATTCACAGACTGCTGACCTTATCATCCCTGTACCGCAGGAAATCAGGCTGTCAGATGGTTTTTACACATTTACTGACTCTCCCGAGATAAAGACTGTGCGTTTGAAGGAAGGAAAGGTTGCCGCAGAAGGATATATACTTGAGATTTCTCCGAAGCGAGTGACAATCAAGGCATCTGATGATGCCGGAGAATTCTATGCCCATCAGACTTTGCGTCAGATGAGCCGAAACGGCCAGGTCAAATCCCTTCAGTGCTGTACCATTACAGATTCACCGAGATTTGGTTATCGTGGTCTTCATTTCGATGTTTCACGTCATTTCCGCAGCCTTGACTTCCTCAAGAAACAGGCTGATGCGATGGCTATGTACAAGATGAACCGCATGCATCTGCATCTTACCGATGCGGCCGGCTGGAGAATCCAGATCGACGCCTATCCACGCCTTACAGAATTTGCCGCATGGCGTCCGCAGGTGACATGGAAAGAGTGGTGGAATGGCGACAGGGCTTATGCAGAGGAGGGCACTCCTGGCATATATGGCGGCTATTATACGAAGGAAGAGATGCGCGAGCTTGTTGAATATGCCCGCGAGAGACATATTGAGGTCCTTCCGGAGATAGAAATGCCAAGCCACAGTGAAGAAGTGTTTGCGGCATATCCCGAGCTCGGCTGCAGCAATGAGCCGTACAAGGACTGTGATTTCTGCGTAGGAAGCGAGAAGACTTTCGAGTTCCTCGAGACAGTGCTTTCTGAAGTCATGGAGATCTTCCCTCACGAATATATACATATCGGCGGTGATGAGGCAGGAAAGGGTCGATGGAAGACTTGTCCGCAGTGTCAGCAGAGGATGAGGGAAGAAGGGCTGAAGGATGTGGATGAACTTCAGAGCTATCTTATCCGCAGGATTGAGAAGTTTGTCAATTCAAAGGGAAGAAAGATAATCGGATGGGATGAGATCCTTGAAGGCGGCCTCGCTCCAGATGCTACAGTAATGTCATGGAGAGGCACGGAAGGCGGTATTGAAGCGATGCGTCAGGGGCATGATGTGATAATGAGTCCGGGAAAATACTGCTATCTTGACCATGCACAGGATGCACCGTTCAAGGAGCCGGAATCCATTGGAGGATATCTCCCTCTTGAGAATGTGTACGGATATGAGCCGGTGGAGGCTTCTATGCCGTCAGAGTCGATCCATCATCTTATCGGAGTTCAGGCCAATCTCTGGACAGAATACATCACTACTGACGAGCATGCGGAGTATATGTATTGGCCAAGGGCCCTGGCTATCGCAGAGACAGGCTGGAGCCGTCCGGAAGCAAAGGATTATGCTGACTTCAAGGGAAGAGTCATGACAGCGCTTGATATGCTTCGCTCGATGGGATATTCTACATTTGACCTTGAGAATGAGTATGGCGAAAGAAAGCTTGCGCAGACAGGTATGGCCCACAAGGCGGTAGGTGCGGCAGTGACATATAACATTCCTATAAACAAGTCTTATCCCGGTTCAGGAGAGACTACTCTTACAGATGGCGTGATAGGAGGCTGGACATACAGCGACGGACGCTGGCAGGGTTTCCTTTCTGATATAGATGTTACTCTGGATCTTGGTGAAGTCGTGCCTGTACATTATGTGGGAGGCTCGTTCATGCAGCTTACAGGTCCATATGTATTCATGCCGAAGAAGGTGGAGATATTTGTTTCCGAGGATGGAGATAATTTCACAAGGATCGCCGAAGTGTGGAATGATGTGTCCCAAAGGACAGAGGAACTGGTGTTCCGAAACTTCGATACAATCTGCGATGTGAAGGCGAGATTTGTTCGATATAAGGCTGAAAGCAGCGGTGTCCATGGCGGATGGATATTCCTTGACGAAATCATTGTCAATTAGGGAGGTATACTGCAAATAAAATTGTAAAATTCACTATCTTTGCAAAGAATGCGTCATTACGTGTTCTTTGCTTTGTTTTGTATGGATATAGACTTTTTTCTGAAGATTCTGAATATTGATTCCACATCCGGAACGGAGAAGACGCTGGCAGATGTGCTGGTGTCGGAAATGTCCGCTCCGGGAAGATCTGTTCAGACATTTGATGTTGGTGACGGTACTGTGAATGTGCTTGTCTCATGGGGAACTCCTGAAGTCGTGTTCTGTACACACCTTGACACGGTGCCTCCGTATATTTCTCCTTCTGCCGCTGTCGGACAGGATGGTGATGATATTGTGTGCGGTCGAGGTTCATGTGATGCGAAGGGCCAGATATTCGCGATGTATGAGGCTTGCAAGATCTTGGAGGCAAAGGGGCATGATGGTTTCGGCCTTCTGCTTCTCGCTGGAGAAGAGACCGGGTCGTTCGGAGCGAAATCCTTCCGCGAACAGCATCCGGGTGCGGAATGGGTGATTGTCGGAGAGCCTACTGACAACTGTATGGCATCTGCAAGCAAGGGAACCAAGGCGTTCGAGGTCTCTTTTGAAGGAAAGGCCTTCCATTCCGGCTACCCGCAGTATGGTGTCAGCGCTGTGGAGATGTTCAATGACTTCATGAATGCCCTGCGCAGCATAGGCTTTCCTCATGATGAGGTTCTTGGAGATACCACATGGAATGTCGGCAAGCTTATCAGTGACAATCCGCAGAACATCTTGAGCGAACGTCTTACATGCAGGGTATATTTCAGAACGACATTCGAGTCGGACGAGATGGTGGTCAATGTGATGAAGAATATGGCAGGGAAGGATGCCCGTCTGCGTTTTGGCCGAAGGGTAGTGCAAGATGGTTCGGACATAGTAGGCAAGGATGTCGCCATGTGGCAGAAGATGATGAGTGTCAGAGCTTTGGGTGGTGATACGCCGACCCGTTATGAGACTTTGCCGGGTTTTCCTGTCAAGCCGGTGGCGTTTGGCAGCGATGCTCCGCAGCTGACCAATTTCAGAAGAAAGATATTGTGTGGCCCTGGATCCATCCTGGTTGCCCACAGGCCGGAGGAGCATATCAGGCTTGCCGATCTTGAGAAGGCGGTCGAAAATTATGTGAATATGTATGAGATGCTGACGGGTGGCAGATGATTCTCCGTCAGAAGAATTAATAATTGAAAAGATATTATGATAGTTATGAAATTCGGCGGTACATCCGTCGCAAATTTCGAGGCGATTACCAGAGCCATCTTCATTGTAGGGGGACGCCTGGATAAGAAGCCTGTAGTGGTGGTGTCAGCGCTGTCGAAGGTTACGGATCTCCTTTACAGGATTTCCGATGCGGCAGCTTCAGGAAATGTCGGTGAAGTGAAGACTCTTATGGGTGAACTCCGAAGCCGTCATGTCAATCTTGCATCTGATCTCCTCGAGCAGAGTCCTGCACTCAAGGAAAATGCGGTGGCACGCGTCAATTCAATCTGTGATTCACTTGAAGAGCTTGTCAATGCTGTATGTGCGGTAGGAGAATTATCGGACAGAAACAAGGCCATCATCATTTCAAACGGTGAGCTTCTTTCATCTACGATCATCTGCTTTGTGATGAATGCCAAGGGAATCAGGACGAATTTCATCGATGCTCGCAAGATGATGATCACCAGCAACGAGTACCTCAAGGGTGAGCCGGTGGTGGATGAGATAGTGAAGAGGGTTCCGGAAGTTGTGGCCGAGGCCTATAAGGGCATGGATGCGGTCATCACACAGGGATTCATCGGCTCAAATGCGGCAGGGGAGCAGACAGTACTCGGAAGAGGCGGTTCTGACTATTCTGCGTCGCTTATAGGAATGGCAATAGATGCAGAGCGTATCGAGATCTGGACAGATGTGGACGGTGTCCGTTCGGCTGACCCTCGTGCTGTGGAGAATACCAAGTATCTCGAGAAGATTTCTTTTGAGGAGGCTGCCGAGATGGCTCACTTCGGTGCGAAGGTTCTCCATCCACTTACAATTGAGCCGGCTGTGAAGAAGAATATTCCGATCTATGTGCTCAACTCCATGAATCCTTCCGGCAAGGGAACAGCGATCCTCCGTAACGAGCTTATCGAGGACGGAGTCAAGTCGGTATCATTCAAGGAGAATATCAGGGTTATCAACATCTTCTCTATGAAGATGATCAACACATCAGGCTTCCTTCGCCGTGTGTTCGAGATATTCAGCGAAAGCAGAGTGTCTGTAGACCTTATCAGTACTTCGGAAGCCAACATTTCGGTTACAGTGGATGCTTCGGAGAAGATCGACAAGGTGGTGGAGCAGCTTTCGGAGTTTGCTGATGTCATCGTTGATGACGACAAGTCGCAGGTGTCCGTTATCGGAAAGAACATCGTGCGTCTCAACGGCATGCTCAAGAAGACCTTTGCTCCGCTCAAGAGGACCAATGTCTATATGATTTCACAGGGTGCATCGTTTGTCAATATCAGCTTTGTGGTTGATAGAGAGGAACTTAAGGAAGTTGTAAGGGATCTTCACTATCATCTTTTCGAAGTAGAGGAAGAACTTGAACAATTTTAATCCGAATATATACAAATGAAACTGTTTATCAGCGGATATGGAAAGATGGGAAAGATGATCGAGAAGATCATTCTTTCCAGAGGATTGGAATATGCCGGATGGAGCGAGGCTGTGACGGAGACAGATCCGGCACTGGCAAAGGAGTGTGTCTGCATAGATTTCACGACTCCCGATGCATTCAAGGCTAACTACAGATTCCTTGCAGAGAATTTCAAGGCAGTCGTTGTCGGAACTACCGGCTGGGCTGATATGAAGGATGAGGTCATAGCATATTTCCAGCAGTGCGGCACTCCGATGATATGGGCTACGAATTTCTCGATCGGGGTCAATGTCTTCTTTGCTGTGACCGACTATATTTCAAGGATGCTCGGTGAGGCCGGCGGATATAGTCCGTACATGATCGAGATGCATCACTGCCATAAGCTTGATGCTCCTAGCGGAACAGCGAAGACTCTTGCAGGAATAGTGGATGCCAACATGAATGTCCATACGGACGTACAGTCTGTTCGCTGCGGAGAGATTCCCGGCATACATACGGTCGGTTTTGAAGGACTCAACGACCGCATCACCATAACTCATGAGGCCTTTTCGCGTGAGGGCTTTGCGGCAGGAGCCGTAGAGGCTGCGCTGAAGACTGAAGGTCTTGAGGGTGTGCATGAATTTAAGGAACTTTTACTTAAATAGATAAAAGAGATGAATTATAATGAATTAAGAGGCTGCGGAACTGCACTTGTCACTCCTTTCAGGGAGGGACAGGTCGATTATGAGGCATTCGCGGCATTGGTGGATTCGCAGATAGAGGGTGGGGTGGATTTCCTCGTACCTCTCGGAACCACAGGTGAGACCCCATGTCTGACAGATGAGGAAAAGGTAAAGGTTCTTACCCTTGCAAAGGAACGCTCATGCGGAAGACCGGTAGTGGCAGGAGTGGGTACGAATTCGCTTGAGCATACCATTGCCAACATCCGTCTTCTGGAACCTCATGGAGTTGATGTCTTTCTTGTAGTGGTTCCTTATTACAACAAGCCGCCGCAGGAAGGAATGTATCAGTATTTCAAGGCAGTGGCAGAATCGACTGAAAAGCCGATACTTCTGTATAATGTACCAGGCAGGACAGGATCAAACCTTGAAGCGGAGACAACTCTCCGTCTGGCCCAGATCGAGAATGTGATCGGAATCAAGGAGGCATCCAGCAACAGGGGACAGATCCTGAAGATATTGGCAGGAAGACCGGAAGGTTTCCTTGTGTTGAGCGGTAACGATGATGAGACATTCCCTCTCATGAAGGAAGGTGCTGACGGAGTCATCAGTGTTGCGTCAAACATCGCTCCGGTGCCTGTGGCAAAGCTTACACATGCTATGCTCGAGGGTAAGATTGAGAAGGCTGCAGGTCTCCATGAGAAGCTTTCACCGCTTTTCAGGAACTGCTTCGTGGAAAGCAATCCTATCCCTACAAAGGCGGCCCTGACCGCTATGGGTATGATGGCCAATGAATTGCGTCTTCCTCTTGTACCTGCACAGCAGAAGACATATGACCTGATGGTCAGCACAATTAAGGATTTAGGACTTTTGTAGACTATGACAGACAAGGAAAAATTCTATGATACGATTGCTGCTCTTGAAAGTGGCAAGGTGAGGGTTGCAGAAAAGGTTGACGGACAGTGGAAGGTCAATTCATGGGTAAAGGAGGTGATTCTTTCCGGTTTCCGTCTGGGCAAGCTTACCGATATGACCCAGGGTCAGTTCTCATTCTTTGACAAGGATACGATTCCGGCAAGGAAGTTTACTGCGGAGAACGGTGTCAGGATCGTGCCGGGCGGAAGCAGTGTCCGCGCAGGAGCCTATCTTGCTCCGTCGGTGATCGTTATGCCGCCTGCATATGTTAACATCGGAGCATATGTAGATGAGGGAACCATGATCGACTCGCATGCCCTCGTGGGTTCATGTGCGCAGGTCGGAAAGCATGTGCATCTTTCTGCAGCATCCCAGCTCGGCGGAGTGCTCGAGCCGGTGGGCGCGCTTCCTGTAATCATCGAGGACAATGTGTTTATCGGCGGTAACTGCGGCATTTACGAGGGAACCATAGTAAAGGAGAATGCCGTTATAGGCACAGGCGTCGTGATCAATGCCTCTACGGCTATCTTTGACGCTACGACCGGCGAGTATATCAAGGCCAACGAGAACGGTCAGATCGTTGTTCCGTCAGGCGCTGTAGTTGTTGCGGGCAGCCGTCCTATGTCGAAAGGTCCAGGCGCAGAGCAGGGTATACATCTGTATTGCCCTGTCATCGTGAAGTATCGTGATCAGAAGACTACGGGTTCGATAACATTGGAGGATATGCTCCGATAGATCCCCGATCGGGTCGGGGATGACGTCATTGCCGGCGAGACCGGCAATCCAAACAGATGAAATGAAGAAAGACAATAACATATTTTCCGAAGATGTCGGTTCGTTCTTCCGGTCTCCCGTAAGGGATATCTTCAAGAAGGTCGACCTGAACTCCATATATTCATTTGCCGGGGGCTATCCCTCTGCGGAGACATTCCCTTTGGAGGAAATCCGCAGGACCATGTCCGAGGTGATTGACAAATATGGCAGCAAGGCATTTCAGTACGGTGCAACACAGGGAGTTACGGAGCTGCGTGAGGCGGTTGCCGCCCGATATGGAGTTCCGGTTGAAAGGGTTCAGATAACATCTTCATCCCAGCAGGGAATCGATGTCTGCACAAGGGTGATGGTGGATCCGGGCGATATCATACTTACTTCAAACCCGTCTTATCTCGGTGCATTGCAGTCATTCTGCTCATACCGTGCCGATATCAGAGGTGTAAGCCATGTAGACGATATTGATGACTACCGTGCGGCTTATGAGAAGGAAATCGCAAAGGCAAGGGATGAAGGAAAGAAGATAAAGTTCCTCTATATGATTCCGGATTTCCAGAATCCTTCGGGAGAGTCCCTGAATCTTGACGAAAGGAAGATGCTGGTATCGCTTGCTGAAGAGCATGGCTTCCTTATCGTGGAGGACAGTCCTTACAGGGAACTGCGGTATGAAGGTGAACACATCCCTACGATGTATTCGCTTTCACCAGATCATGTGATACATCTGGGATCCTTTTCAAAGATCTTTGCTCCGGGATTCCGCCTTGGCTGGGCCATAGCGCATCCTGACATATTGGACAAGATATATGTGTGCAAGCAGTCTCTCGACCTTTGTCCGCCTATATTTGACCAGTATGTCGCTGCAGAATTCCTTTCAAGCGGAAGACTTGATGCCAATCTTGAGAAGAGCATAGCTCTCTACAAGGGCAAGCGCGACCTGCTGCTTTCGCTGCTTGAAAAGCATATGCCGGAAAATGTCCGCTGGACGCATCCGGAAGGAGGACTGTTCCTCTTCCTTACAATGCCGGAAGGCTTTGATGCGGTGAAGTTCTATGATACTGCGCTTGATGCGGGTGTCGCTTATGTGGCAGGCGAGTTTTTCCATCCTGACCGCAGCGGCAGGAACACGATGAGGCTGAACTTCTCTTTCATGAGTTCAGAGAAGATAAAGGAAGGTGTGAAGCATCTTGCTGATTTGCTTGTAAATGTTTGATGATGATGAGGTTCCATAAATATCAAGGTGCAGGAAATGATTTCCTGATTGCCGATAACAGAGACGGTTCCATCGTATTGTCTGCAGAGCAGATTGCGGCGTTATGTGACCGTCGTTATGGTGTTGGAGCAGACGGACTTATGCTTCTGGAGAGTAGCGAAGCCTATGATTTCCGCATGACATATTTCAATTCCGACGGTTCGGGAGGAATGATGTGTGGAAATGGAGGACGGTGTATTGTGGCGTTTGCCGCAGATCTCGGAATCACCAGGTTCGAATTCGATGCTGCTGACGGCTACCATGCTGCAGAAATCCTTGAAGTGAAGGATGGCGTCAAGACTGTCCGTCTGAAGATGAAGGATGTCTGTGAAATATCCCGGCATGATGTTCTGGATGGCGTATCGGGCCTGGCAGAAGGCTTTTTTCTTGACACAGGTACAAGACATTATGTCCGCTTTGTGGATAATCTCGAGCAGTATGATATTGTAAGGGAGGGAAGGGATATACGCATGAATGCATCAGAATTTCTTCCTGTGGGTGTGAATGTCAATTTCGTGGAGTCTGCAGGCGGTTTCATCAAGGTCCGGACATATGAAAAAGGTGTGGAAGACGAGACTTTTGCCTGCGGCACAGGCATAGTTGCTTCTTGCATCGCTTCTTTCGAGAACGGCGTCGCTCCGTCTTCGCGTGATGAATCTACCGGCAGGGTTCATTATGATGTGAAGGCAAAGAAAGATTCTCTTGCAGTGGATTTCTTGCCTGCTGATGTGGCTTCCGATGTGTGGCTGACGGGTCCTGCCACATATGTGGCGGAAATTATCGTAAATATTTAGATGAAAATGAATTTGTATAAATAACCAGAAGAAAAATGAACAGAACAGCAATATTTTTCATAGCATTGTTCTCGCTCGCATCATGTATGAGCGAAACAAATTATTCGGAGTCTTTTACGGCTTATGCAACTTTTGAGTATCTCGGCGAGGACTACTCGCAGCTTTTCGGGGCTGACAGCCTGTATTTCAGCATTGATGCTTCTGACAAATATGAGTCGGCAATAGGATGGTCGGTGCTCGGATACAGTGCAAAGGTTTCGCTTGCCAAGGATGAATTTGTGGGCGGATTCATGCTTTCTCACCTCAAGCCGGCAAATGACACTACAGATTTTCCTGCCAGCCCGTATCGAGTATATGGGGATCCTGCAAAGAGCAATACCTACATGGTCTTCCACGACAGTCCTTCAGGCCTGATGCCGGAACATGACATCTTCTTTACCATGACTACTTATGGCACATGTGCTCCTACCGGTTGCGGCATCTGCAATACCGCAGAAGTGGTAAACTTCGTGAAGGAAAACTTTGAGGATGGAGACCGTCTTGTCATCAAGGCAACGGGATATCTTAATGACAATGTGTGCGGAACAGCAGAGTTTGCGCTTGCGGACTATGCGACATTCCGTGATTCTGTCGTGACAAAATGGACTTTGTTTGATCTCGCGAAAATCGGTGACTTCGATTACCTCGATTTTGCAATATCTTCGACAAAGGAAGGAGTACCTCCTTACTTCTGTCTCGATGACTTTATTGCGCAGGTTGCCATTGAATATTAATCTTTAATCTATAAACTTATGAAAACAAATCAGGAATTCAAGAATTCAGCCCTGGCTGCCCTTAAGGGCAATTGGGCTCCGGCAGTGGTATGTACCATAATTATGTTTGCCGTAATGATTATTTATATGATCCCGTCAATGTGCATGTCATCATTGACTGCTGATCCGGAGAACATGAGCATGACAGATGCGATTCTCGTGCTTGCATTGTTCCCTGTCATGAGTTTTTTGCAGATATTTCTCTATACGCCTATGATGTATGTAGGATATGGCAATGCTTTCAAGCAGCTCGTAGCGGACGGAGACAATAATCTTGTGGCAAATCTCTTCAAGAACACATTCCATGGATACTGGAAGAATGTGGGAGCGTCTCTTCTTATGGTCATCTTCATCTTCCTGTGGTCTCTTCTGTTCATCATCCCTGGATTCATAAAGGGCTTGGCATATTCGCTGACTCCTTATATCCTTAAGGATTATCCTGAATTGTCGGCAAATCAGGCCATCAACCTCAGCATGAAGATGATGAAGGGCCATAAGTTCGACCTATTCTGGCTGTTCCTCAGCTTCATCGGCTGGAGTATCCTCTGCATCTTCACTCTTGGAATCGGTTATCTCTGGCTCATGCCTTATATGATGACCACTATGGCTGCCTTCTATCAGGAAGTAAAGACAGAATATATCAATAACAACAACTAAACTATATTATTATGATTGGAATTATTCTCTGGGTCGTAGGACTCATCTGCTGTATCTGGTGCATCAAGGATGTATGGGCAAAGAACCTTGACACTGTTGTCAAGATACTTCTTACTATCGCACTCCTGTGCTTCAGCTGGATAGGACTTGGTGTCTATTATTTCATTTTGAAGGACAGACTCTAAATGAGTCCTGCAGGAATCTGCATTATTATTTCCTGATATTCCGGATCTACGGACAGGATAAGATCTTCATGGAGCGGTATCATTACTGCTCCATTTTCTGTTTCTACCTCTATGCAAGGGTTGTTCGGGATGTCGATGAAGTCTGTGATCTCTCCGACTTCACAGAGATTGCCGGTCAAGCCGGCAATGACGTCCTCGTCATGTCCGTCATCCTCCCCGTCATGCCCGACCTGATCGGGCATCAGAGGTGTCAGCACCACCCATCCCACAAGTGCTGCATAACCGTCTTCTTCGAGAGACATTTCGGGCAGATTGTCTTCTTCAATATATACAGCCTTTCCTGCAATCTCTTCGACATCTTCCATCGAACATATGTCGGTAAGGCGTACGAGGGCCTTTGTATTGCCTCTCTTTGTGAATGATTCAATATAAAAAGGAACCGGTAGTCCATCGAAAACGATGAACACCGGTTCTTTTAAGTTGATATCTTCAGGAGCGATTTCGCGGAAGCCCATGACGAGCTCCCCATCGGTACCGTTAGATTTCAATACCTGGGCTACCTGCTGCAAGTTTTCGTAACCTGCCATGCCGGAATTAAGCCTCTGTGTTTTCAGCCTCTGCAGCAGCAGCTTCCTGAGCAGCCTTTTCAGCAGCGGCAGCCTCAGCAGCAGCGCGTGCAGCCTCTTCAGCCTCAGCCTTTCTCTTTGCGATAGCCTCAGCTCTCTCCTGATTTACTTTTGCCTCAGCCTCTGCAGCAGCCTTTCTCTCAGCAGCAGCGTCCTTTCTGAGACCGTCCTTCTTTGCGCTTACCTTGGCAGCCTTCTCAGCCTTCCATGCAGCGAGCTTTGCATCAGCCTGCTCCTGTGTGAGAGCGCCCTTCTTTACACCACCCTGGAGGTGCTTTGCAAGGAGAATACCCTCATAAGAAAGGATACGCTTTGCAGTAAGTGTAGGCTGTGCACCTACATTAAGCCATGCGAGTGCACGCTCGTCGTTGAGGACGATAGTTGCAGGGTTTGTGTTAGGGTTGTAAGAGCCGATCTGCTCGATGAAACGACCATCGCGAGGTGCGCGTGAATCAGCCACAACAATGTGGAAGAATGCGAAATTCTTCTTTCCGTGGCGCTGAAGACGAATTTTAACAGCCATTGTGAATCTGTTTTAATAAGTTAATTAAATATACCATATGTTTTCCTACCCGAGGAAAAGCGCGCAAAAATACATAAAAAATATTTCCTATGCAACAAGAATGTTTAAAAATGGTGAAAATCATTGAAAATGAGCAAGATGGCAGAAGATGCGAATTGTGCTCAAATAAAAAATGTGAAAATTTTTAAAAATTTCTTCAAAAAAGTTTGGAAGTTAATTTTTTTGTCGTACCTTTGCAATCCCAAAACAAACAAAGCGGTGGTGGTGAAATGGTAGACACGCTACTTTGAGGGGGTAGTGGGAGTAATCCTGTGCGAGTTCGAGTCTCGCCCACCGCACCAAGAGATCAGCAAAATGCTGGTCTCTTTTTTTGTTTTATCGCATTCCCTTATTTGGGTTCCTATCATCCCATACAATTTTTCGCCATCCCATAAAATTCCATCAGGAAATACTAAAAATTGAATTTGTCGCTTCGTCTCGCAGTCTGAATCGCACCATAAAGTGCTTATTCTTCCTCAGAGACATCTTTGAACCTTTATCATAAATCACTAATCGTTTCTTTAATTGACGAGTTGAAACATTCTTCTCAAGAACAAGATTTCCATTCCTTTCCCTTTTGCAAATATACTTCTGATAGTTAGTAAGATTATTTCTTACATATTGAGTGAAATTTGGAATATCATCCCATACAATATCGGAAGTAACATCACACTTGACAACGACTTCATTCATCAGCATTTCTGCCTCAACAGAAAAAGCACCATTTGAATTTATCTCATCAAAACAGCTATATATTGTTTCCTTAGAAATCAACTTACGATAATCTTTTCCTAATACCTTTCCTGTAAATTCTATCACTAATTCATTTTCTTCAAAATCTACCTCAATATACAGATAATAGGGTTCCTCAGCCATATACCTTAATTCCGTAAGAACATCATTCTTATATTTTTTCTCAAATATATCCTCATCATAGATTTCTATATTAGATATATCTGAAACAATCTTAATCTTATCGAATTTAAGCACTTCTTTGTCTTATTTTGCTTTTATTTTATTACCCAAAATCATTCAAACTTTACCTTGATAAGTGGTTAAATGGGCGTTTCTCCTGATGAGGGTTGAGGTTTATTCGGAATAGTCTCCCAATACTTTATCATGCCCTTTGAAATGTTTTGTTTGTGTTGAGCTGACTTCGCTCTATCTCTTGTTGAATTGCTGATTTTCTCCTTTGTTTCATCGCTCAGCTCACGAAATTGTCTTTTGTTCTGTTCCATAATCTTATAACCTTTTACTATAAATATCAGTAAGAACAGAAAAAATGTAAAGAATAGTAGGCATATTTAATGTGGCTCCTTACGTAAGCACTCATGTTTCCAACGGGGTGTAGGCTTACCAAGCCTATCAGAATAGTAAATGAAATAAGGCGGATACGCAAAACGCCTTATACAACATCCCCATAAGGAGGGAGTTGCATAAAACACTAAAATTCAAAAGATAGAATATTCAACCTATTATGAAGGTGAATATTTCTTCTGGATCATTGGAGATATGGAAAATGTTTGTACCTTTGCGTCACAAGTCATAAGGGTTCTACAGGCCCAATCAGATTAGACATCACCCCAATGATGTCTTTTCTTTTACCCATAACTTAACAGAGGGGTGGCATACTGTAATACGTCGGAGACTATCCCATCAACCTCTTTCCAATAGTTCTATCACTGTAGAATATTTAACTTTA
>JAFYLU010000043.1 GCA_017550025.1 Bacteroidales bacterium
GAAGCACATCATCAAATCTTTTGGCGAATCTGTCTGGACCAAGAGGTGCATGTGAGTGGACATAAATGATTCAACAAGACCCGTGGAGTTCGTTTTGTAAAGTGCAATTGCAAAACTATTGAATCCTCTGTTGTAATCTTCAGGTCCTCTGAACATGACCTCGTCTCCGGCCGAAAGGCATAAGTGATAAGTCTTTTTCATAGCATTTATCTGTTTCTCAATCAATCTCAACAATCTTCCGCCACATCTCTCCCGAAATGCATGAACTCTATGACAAATGTATATAGTCCCATCTGAAAAACCATAGGTTTTCCCATAAAAAGTCTGGTTCAAATACACCTTGGCAAAGAATCCTGCAGTTTTTTGTCAAGGTGTGCCGGTTTAGATGCATTTTGATTGATTTTCGGGGGACCTTGACGAAAAAACAGGCAATTCTTTGTCAAGGTGCGGGAGTACTTAAAGTGGGGCTGGTTGAGTCTGGATGGCGTAGGTCCACTTTGCCTGTACGGTTGGAAATTTCCGTAATGTTTTATATATTTGCATGTTTACCATGTTGTAACTGTTTAACAATATAAGATATTATGAAAAAGGTAATTGCAACTCCAGATGCACCGAAGGCGGTGGGCCCATATTCACAGGCTATCGAAGTGAATGGTACTCTTTATATCTCGGGACAGATTCCGGTGAACCCGGTTGACGGAAAGGTACAGGAAGATATCGTTGCTGCTGCGCATCAGTCACTCAAGAACATCGGTGCCATCCTCAAGGAGGCAGGAATGACTTATGACAATGTTGTAAAGACTACAGTGCTTCTTGCTGACATCGCTGACTTCAAGGCTGTCAACGAGGTGTATGCAGAGTATTTTACAGGTGACAAGCCTGCAAGAGCATGTTATCAGGCTGCAGCCCTTCCGCTTGGCGTAAAGGTTGAGATCGAGGCTATCGCTGTAAGATAATGAGCCGTAAGTCGCTCATACTTTGTCTGGCCGTCCTGGCCATAATGATCCTGGGAGTCGGTGTCGCTGTCGGGTTCCTGTATTCAGGTACTTCAGACGGCAAGGCTCGCAGCGGAGATTCAGTGCCGGATCAGGAGCGTTATCTGCTCCTGCCGGCAGTTCCCGCTGATGCCGTGCTTGTCGCATGTGTGTCAGATGTGGAGGATGCCTGTTCCGGAGTGCTTTCCGGTTTTCCGTTTCCTGCTGCCCTTGCTGACACCATTTCAAAAGGAGGGTTCCGCTCCCTCGCCTCATCAGGCATGGCTGTATCCATGCATTACAGCGGAAAACTTCAGACACTTTATGTGTTCGATGCGGGAAAAGCCTCGCCGGAGCCATCTGAAGATGCACTTGCTCTGATGAATCTGGCCCGTAGAAACGGTCTTCATGCTTCTTATGCTGACTGTGATGGGATTACTGACGGAAGCCGTTCTGTGTCAAGGAGATCCCTTGTAATTGCATCGAAGTCCGAGGCTCTTGTAAAGTCTTCAGTCAGACATCTTGAAAAGTCCATTTCTGTGATGGATGCTTCCGGTTTCCCTGCCGCTTCTTCGGCGGTTTCCGGTCCGGATCTGATATTCTTCTCGAATCCGTCTGCGAAGATGCTTATGACTGAGATGTTCACGAGGAGATATGCTGCCCACCATCCTTTCATTTCAAGTTTTGCTGAATGGACCGTTGCGGATCTTGTCAAGGCTGACAGGTCCGGAACATATCTCAAGCTTGCGGCGGTATGCGAAGACGATCCGTCAGATTTCATGACCGTTCTCTCAAAGTCCGAACCGGCGGTCTCGAAAGTATCGAAGATGCTCCCTTCATATACGGTTTCGGCAATTTCTTTTCCTATGAAGAAATCTGAACCATATATATCTGCCTATCAGACTTATATGGATTCAAAGCAGGCACTTCAGTCCCTTCGACGCAAACAGCGTACGCTTGAGTCGAGGACTGGCGTCAATCCGGAAGAATTCGTCAGGAGACTTGACGTGAGGGAGGTGGCAAGAGCCACTTTCATGTGCGGAGGGACTCTTGATACTGTAAATCTCGTAAGGACAGGCCGTCAGGATACTGTCATCTTCAAAGGCACACAGAACAAGTCATTCAAGGACTATGTGCCGTCAATACATGCCTGGCCTTTCGCATCGTTCTTCGGCTCTGTCTTCGGTTCTTTCTTTGAGCTCAAGGACGAGTCATGCTTCACTTATATGGACGGATGGATCATTTCCGGAAGTCTTAAGGCTGTCGAGGAATATGTTGAGGGCCGTGCCCTGGAATATGACCTTATCGAATATATGGCGGATGCCGGTCAGAAGGATATGCTGGCGACAGGTGAGTCTGCTATGGTCGGATATTTCTCCTTTACGGAGAGCAGCAGCGCTCATTCCGGCATCTTCTCCAAGACCCTGATGCCTTCAGTGAGTCATATATTCTCTGATTGTGACTATTGTCCTGCCGTGCTGTCTGTCGGCAAGGCAAGATCCGGTATGGAAGTTTCAGTCCAGATGCCGCGACTGACGATGATGAAGACCAAGGCTCCTGAATTCGAGCGTGATACGGTTGTCACTGTGCCGGCGGGACCTTTCAAGGTGAAGAACTCCGGTACGGGCAAGATGAACACCTTCTACCAGAATTCATATGGGGCTATATGTCTTCAGGAAGAGGGCGGAAAGGGCCTGTGGGGCATCCCGTTCGATGGCAGGCTGTGTGGAACGGCTTATAATATAGATTACTATGCCAACGGCAAGCTTCAGATTATCTTCGGTGCCGGAAGGAAGATATATGTCATCGACAGACTTGGCCGTTTTGTCACAGGCTTCCCTATAGATCTGGGAAAGGATATCCTTATCGGTCCGGATGTATATGATTTCAACGGAACTAAGGCATACAATATAATGGTGCTGCACAAGGACAATACCATAGAAATGTACAATCTCAAGGGCAGGAAGCCGTCTTCATGGAAGACGATAACAGCTCCGGAGACCATCAAGGGACTGCCCGAGCGTATTGAGGTCGGCGGAAGTACTTTCTGGGTAGTGAGGACTTCGATCCAGACTTTGATTTATCCGTTCGGCGGAGGTCCTGCAATTACTGTATTCAAGGGTGATCAGATGATCAGACCGGACAGTGAGGTCAGGGTTGTGGAAGGAAATTCAGTCAGCGTCGACTGCTATGACGGCAAGTCAAGGACGGTGGCTTTGAAATAGAAAATGTACTTTAATTTTGGAATATTATGGAATTCACATCAGTTAACAAACTCTATCAGGAAGCGTTCAGAAAGAACTGGGACCGCCCTGCGATTTCCAATTATCAGGGTGTTACCCTGCATTACAGGGATGTGGCGCGCCGTATAGAGAAGATGCACATCATGTTTGAAGAGTGTGGCCTTCAGAAGGGTGACAAGGTGGCTTTATGCTCGAGGAACCAGGCCAATTGGGCTGTGGCTTTTCTTTCGACGATGACATATGGAGCCGTTCCTGTTCCGCTCCTTCATGAATTCAAGTCAAGCAACATACATCATCTGGTGAATCATTCGGAAGCAAAGATCCTCTTTGTCGATGATGTCATCTGGGAAGGCCTTTCAGAGAGCGAGATGCCGGATCTGCATGCTATCATTCAGGTGAATACTTTCAAGCTGCTTTATGCATCCGATGAGAAGATCGTTGCAGCGAGAGAGCATCTCAATGAGCTTTTCGGAAGAAAGTATCCGAATTCCTTTACATCTGACGACCTTGACTATCATGAGGATACAGCGGAGGAGCTTGCCATAATCAATTATACTTCAGGTACTTCGGGCTTCTCAAAGGGTGTAATGATACCATATAGGGCCGTTCTTTCCAATCTTGAGTTCGGCCGTAAAGTGCTTCCGGGACTCAACAATACGCATAGCGTTGTCTCTATGCTCCCGAGTGCGCATATGTACGGACTTATGTTCGAGCTCTTGTATGAGCTCAGCGTCGGAGCGCATGTGCACTTCCTTTCAAGGGTTCCGAGCCCGAAGATCATCATGCAGGCCCTTTCAGAGGTCAAGCCTTATGTGGTGATCGCCGTTCCTCTCGTTATCGAGAAGATCTACAAGACAAAGGTGAAGCCGGTGCTTGAGAAGGAAGGAATCAGGTTCCTCATGAAGCTTCCTGTGCTGAACCAGGTTGTGCTCAATAAGGTGAAGACCGAGCTGATCAATGCCTTCGGAGGCAATTTCTATGAGGTCATAATCGGTGGTGCTGCCTTCAACAAGGAGGTGGAGTCTTTCTTCAAGAAGATGGGATTCCCGTTCACTGTGGGCTATGGAATGACAGAATGCGCCCCTATCATCACATATGATGACTGGCAGGAGGAGAAGCTTTATTCATGCGGAAAGGCAGCTCCTAACCTTGAGGTGAAGATCGATTCTGCAGATCCGGAGAATGTTCCTGGAGAGATTCTCGTGAAGGGAGCCAATGTATTCCTCGGATATTATAGGAATGAGGAGGCTACAAAGGCTGTGTTCACCGAAGACGGATGGTTCAGGACCGGTGACATGGGTGTGCTCGATGCGGACAACTGCCTGTATATCAAAGGCCGCTCGAAGTGTATGATTCTTGGTCCGAGCGGACAGAATATCTATCCGGAGGAGGTTGAGACTGTAATCAACAGCCAGCCTTATGTTGTCGACTCTCTGGTCATCGAGGAGGACGGAGGACTTACAGCCCTTATCTATCCTGATTTCCAGCAGGGTGCAAGGGAAGGCATGAACCAGAAGGCATTCGCGGAATTCATCGAGGGAACATTGCCGGAGCTTAACAAGGAACTTCCTAATTATGCCCGCCTGAAGAAGGTGAAGGTCATGACCGAGGATTTCGAAAGAACTCCGAAGAAGAGCATCAAGAGATATCTTTATCAGCATTAAGATATGGAGAAATTTGACAGCAGCTATATTCAGATGGCCGGGGTCTGGGCGCAGAATTCATATTGCAAGCGTCGTCAGGTCGGTGCATTGCTCGTAAAGGACAGAATGATAATATCCGACGGATACAATGGTACTCCGTCGGGTTTTGAGAACATTTGCGAAGACGAGAACGGCATAACAAAGCCTTATGTGCTTCATGCAGAGGCAAATGCCATCTCGAAGGTAGCGCAGTCAGGCAACAGCAGCAAGGATGCTACCTTGTATGTTACCGCTTCTCCGTGCCTGGAGTGTGCAAAGCTCATAATCCAGGCAGGTATAAAGAGGGTTGTCTATCGCGACCCTTATCGTCTGACAGACGGAATAGACCTGTTGAGAAGGGCAGGAATAGAAGTAGAGCAGGTCGACTGATCCGATTGAATGAAAGTATATGAAACGAATTGACATAAATCTTTTTACAGCACTCCTTGGCGTAGTCCTGGGAGTGCTTGTTACCATGGTGGCGCAGAAGGTCCTTGACAAGGACCGTAAGTTTGACGGAGACTACAACAGATGGCGTAAGCTCAACCTCATCCTTCAGGAAGTGGAGAAGAACTATGTGGACACCATAGACATGCATGGAATGACTGATGCAGCTGTCGTAGCCGCACTTGCCCGGCTCGATCCCCATTCGGTATATCTCCCTCCTGTAGAACTTACGGAGTCGGAGACTGAACTTGCCGGCAACTTCGAAGGCATCGGCATCACATTCAATGTTCCGAACGACACCGCTATCGTACTCAATACGATCCTCGGAGGTCCGTCTGAAAAGGCAGGACTTCTCCAGGGAGACAGGATCATCCGTGTTGACGATGTCGATATCGCCGGTGTGAAGATGCCGCAGGACAGTATGATAAGGCTCATGAAGGGCCCCAAAGGCACGAAAGTCAAGATAACAGTAAGACGAAACGAAAGCATCATACCTTTCGACATCATCCGCGACAAGATTCCTGTGAACTGCGTTGATGCTGCTCTGATGGTAGATGACCATACAGGATACATCAAGCTTTCCAAGTTCACAAGGACAACTTACAAGGAGTTCGAGGAAGCAGCGGAGAAGCTTCTTGCCCAGGGAATGGACAGGCTTCTCCTGGACCTCAGGGATAATACCGGAGGCTATTTCGACCAGTCATGGAAACTTGCCAACGAGTTCCTTGAGAAAGGAGATCTTGTCGTCTATATGGAGGGCAGAAAGCGTCAGAGGCAGGAGTTCGAGGCTGACGGAAGGGGAAAGCTCAAGGATGTGCAGATATCTGTACTGATAGATGAGGGCACAGCCTCTTCAAGCGAGATCTTTGCTGGAGCTATCCAGGATAACGACAGGGGAGTCATCGTCGGACGCCGCTCTTTCGGCAAGGGACTCGTACAGGAGCCGATAAACTTCACTGACGGTTCGGGAATACGTCTGACTGTGTCGCGTTTCCATACCCCTTCCGGCAGATGCATACAGAAACCTTATGACAAGGACTATGCATATGACATCTATGAGCGTTATGCACATGGTGAAATGACTCATGCGGACAGCATGAAGGTAGATACAACTGCAGTTTATTATACTGTCAGGGGACGCAGAGTCTATGGCGGCGGAGGAATCATTCCTGATATCTTCGTGCCTATGGATACGACCAAAGCAACGAAATTCTTCATCAACTGCAACAAGAAGACTACGCAGATGCGTTTCGCACAGCACATGTTCGACAGGTACAGGAACTCGCTTTCAGGAATAGGAGATTTTTCAAGTCTTGAGCGCTTCCTCAATGAAGTGGATCTGGCTTCCCAGTTCCTTGACTATGCTGCGCGTGTTGACGGAATCAGGCCGAAGGAAGGCGAGTGGGAGGAAACCCTTACATACCTGATGCCACAGCTTAAGGCGCTTGTGGGAAGGTTCTCTAAACTCGGAGATGAGGCTTTCTACCGCTTCTATATGCCTATTGACGACACTGTCCAGGCTGCATTGAAGAATTCGAGTGAGATATATTGATATGCGTTCTCTCCTGCGTCTGACAGCGATATTCTTCTGTTTTCTGACGGTTGCATGCAATGATGACATAAAGCCGGCACCAGGGGAGTCTGTGGTCTCATTCGCAGTCAGGCTGGAAGAAGGCTTTGCTGCCGAAAGCCTCGGATTTGCATGGTCGTCTTCAGATAGGATTGCCGTGAAAGGTGCATCTTCCTTTTTCATACATGACGGAAAGAACGGAATCAAGGGAGCTGCTGTCCCGTCAGAAAAGTATATTGCCGCATACCCGTATTCGTCCTTACGGTATTTTGCTGACGAGGAGGTATCTACGTATGCTTTCATGAATCTTCCGGAAATCCAGACTGCCATTAAGGAATCTGTCTGTCCCGAAGGGAAGGCTTCTGTAGCATATGCCTTTGAGGATGCAGGAACAATGGTCTTCAGGCCGGTATTGGCATTCGTAAGGTTCGAGTTGGGACCGGAGCACGATAAAATCACATCTGTTTCCCTGATGGATGAAGGCGGTGGAAGACTTTCCGGCATGTTCAGCGTCGACTGTGCCAGTGATGATCCGGCCGCTTTCCCGATGCCTGATTCATATTCCAATGTGGTCTTGCGTCCGCAGGGCAGGTATTTCGAACCTGGAGTATATCACATTGCAGTCATCCCGGGTCTGGATTATACCGGATTTACTCTTGCTCTTGAAAATGATGAGGGAAAAGCAGCCATGATCCAGCCTGAAGCCGCAGGCGAGTCTTTGCTTGAAAGAGGGGAGATTCTTGATCTGGGCCTGATCGATGCACTTTCCTTCAAGTCTTGGGAAATGCTTCCGGTGCAGAATACTGCATTGACGGTGTCATCTGCAGCTACGGATATATATGTCGGGGTCTATTCAAAGGGTGACTTTACAGCTGATGTGGATTTGGGTGAGGACTGGATTAAGATAGTCAGGACAAAGGATGTTTCCGCAAGTTCCATCCAGGTGCATATATCGGAAAATACAGGTGTTCCACGTATAGGAAGGCTGGTGGTCGAGTCTTTGAACGGAAACGAACGACTGGCATTCAGCATCCTTCAGTATGGAAATGATGCCCTTGTGATAGAACGCCAAAGAAAAATTCTTGAGGATTTCTACAGATATACCAATGGAGACATGTGGACAAGAAGTGACAACTGGTGTACCGACCTGCCTCTGAACCAGTGGTATGGCGTGTATGTCAATACTGCGGGAGCAGTGTCTGCTTTGAATTTGTCTAATAACAATCTGTCAGGTATTCTTCCTCCTGACATCGGAGATCTGGCAGGTTCATATACCCGTCTGTCCCTGTACAACAACAATCTGACAGGAACGCTTCCAGCTTCTGCATACAGGTTGTCGGAACTTGATCTGGATCACAACAAGTTTACCGGACTTGAGGAACCGGAAGACCCAGACCAATGTGCGATAAGGTATATCGATCTGTCGTATAACATGATAAAAGGGGAGATTCCTCAATCATATGCTGATTTCCCGTTCCTTACACAACTTAATCTGCGTGACAATCGTTTTGAAGGTGGGATTCCGGCTTCATTTGCGGATAAAAAATGGGGCAGCATCATTCTTAACGGCAACAGCCTTTCCGGTTCTCTTCCTGAATGGTTGAATGATTCGGAGTTTCTGAATAATTACTGGATGAGGATTCTTGTCCAGAATGGTGAAGGATTCGACATTTCAGATGCCAGAATCAAAGGACCTGTGTTCAGCTATACCGATACGGACGGAAATGTCTTCAGGTCGGATGAAATATACGCATCCAATGAATACACCCTTCTCTATGACTATTATCCGACAGATAACAGACAAATGGAAATGGTGGATGAATGGTTCAGGGCCTATCGTGAACTTGGGTTTGATGTAGTGGCTTACGGATCATTATACAGCAGTGTCCTGGAGGATTACAACTGGAAGTTTATTTATTCATCCGTTGCAGATTTCTCGTATCTTTCAATGAGTCATGAGATGATGCTTGTGGACAGAGATGGCTTCATCGTGCTCAATCCTATTGACTGCAGTCCCGACGATGTCCTTGCTGTCCTTGAAACGGAATTCGGCGCACTGGAGGAGATGAAACCTGCTCCGGAAGATGAAAGAGACGGAACCGTGTCGTTACTGCAGCAGGCAAGCGGAGGAATTGGCATTGATCTGGTTATCATGGGTGATGCATATACTGGCGAAGACATCTCCTCCGGGGCATATGAAGATGCCGTTGAAGCGGCTATGGAAGCATTTTTCGATATCGAGCCCTATAGTACATACAGGCATCTCTTCAATGTCTGGTCGGTGGTGGCCGTGTCTGAAGATAATGTATATGAAGAAGGTAGCAGTACCGCATTCGGATGCCGTTTCATTACTGGTTCTTCTGTCGAGGGTAATGACGACAAATGTATGGAATATGCCGGCAAGGCCGTATCTGCCGACAGACTTGATGAGACGCTGGTCATCGTGGTCATGAATTCCGATTCATATGGTGGAACATGCTATATGTATCCTTCAACGGAAGGAAATTATGGAATGGGACATGCTGTCGCATACATTCCTTTCAACGAGGGCGGCAATTCATTTGCGAAGCTTGTGCAGCATGAAGCGGGTGGTCATGGCTTTGCGAAGCTTGCCGATGAATATTCATATTATGCAAACGGAGCTATTCCGGATACGGAAAAGCAAAGGCTCCGACAATATGAGAAATACGGCTGGTGGAGGAATGTTGATTTCACAAATGACAGCAATACTGTGAAATGGGCTGCCTTTCTTCAGGATGAACGATATGCGGGAGAAGGTCTTGATGTATATGAGGGAGCCTTTTCTTATGCGAGGGGAGTGTGGCGTTCGACCAGTACCAGCCTGATGAAATCCAATTCGAGTGTTTTCAATGTTCCTTCCCGAGAGGCCATATGGTGCCGTATCCACAGGCTTGCCTTCGGATCTTCGTGGAGATATGACAGAGAGGATTTTGTACGGTATGATGCAGTGAACCGTGTTACTGCTGGGCGATGAAACGGTATAGTATCTCGCCGGTCTGTTTTGCAGGAGCAGACGGATCTGCAGAGAATCTGGACATGCGTGCAGCGCGGATGGCGAAGTTGCAGAGACATTGGTCGGATGATGATATTTCTTCCATTACCTTGGCGTTCACAACCTGTCCTTGAGGGCTGACCGTGATTATGACTGTCACATCTCCTTCTCCGTAGCAGCGGTATGCCGGAATCTTGAGATGGCTTGCCTTTCTGCCTTCAAGATTGTATGATACTACCGAAGGACCGCTGTATGCCTTCTGCTGACTGCTGTCATCCTTCTTCTGATGCTGCATTTCTACGGTCTCTTCCCGTGCATCTTCCTCAATGCCGTCTTTCTGGCCGTTTTTAAGCTCTCTGGCGAGCCTTTCCGCGTCCTTGTATAACTTGTCCGCATCTGTGCCTCTGTCGTCCTTGAGCTGTGATCCTGCGTCTACGGCGATATTCCTGATCTGGGACGAGGACTGACGGCGGGCTGCTGCTATCATGTCATCAAGCTTCTTGCTGATGTCCTGTTTCATTACCTCTTCCTTCGCGCGGCGCTCGATCTCTTCCTGTTTAGAGAAGTCGAGAACGAAACTTTCCTCGCGTTTCAGAGTAGTATCGATGGAGTACAGGAGCAAGACAATAATCACCGTGAGATGAAATATCACGGTGAGATAAAGTCCTGCTCTGTTGTCCTTGTTCATAGATTCTGTACTTTGTAAGAATGCTTCAGGAAATGCTTATTTCTGTTTTCCTCCGGCGAGGTATTTCTCGATTGTAGCGGAAATGACATCTATGGCAACCTTGTTGTGGCCTCCCTGCGGGATGATGATGTCCGCATATCGCTTGCTCGGTTCGATGAACTGCAGGTACATCGGCTTTACTGTCTGCGAGTAGCGCTCGATGACCCAGTCAACAGTCTTTCCGCGCTCTACGATGTCTCTGGCCATGACTCGCATCAGTCTGTCATCGTCATCAGCATCAACGAAAAGCTTTATGTCCATCAGCTTACGGAGCTTCGGATCTGTAAATATCAGGATGCCCTCTACAATTATCACATCAGCAGGCTTTACTGTGACAGTCTCTGTCTTTGACCTTCCACATGTGATATATGAATATACCGGCTGCTCGACAGCCCTTCCCTCACGCAGTTCCTTCAGCTGCGCCCTGAGGAGATCGAAGTCAATCGAGTCAGGGTGATCGAAGTTGTGCACCCTTTTCTGCTCTTCGGTATAATGACTCAGGTCCTTGTAATATGAGTCCTGTGGAATCACCACCACATTTTCATGCAGTTTTTCAGTGATTGACTTCACTACAGTAGTCTTTCCCGATCCGGATCCTCCGGCGATGCCAATGATAAGCATATGTCAGATATATGAATATCCCCGGACAAGCCGGGGATGGCGATTAATATTCAGCGTTCTTTGGTGTACGAGGGAATGGAATCACGTCACGGATATTGCTCATGCCGGTAACGAAGAGGAGAAGTCTTTCGAAACCAAGGCCGAATCCGCTGTGAGGCGCAGAACCGAAGCGGCGTGTGTCGAGATACCACTCGAGTCCCTTGCGGCTCATTCCTGTTTCCTCGATTCTTGCCTCGAGCTTCTTGAGTGAAGACTCACGCTCTGATCCTCCGATGATTTCACCGATCTTCGGGAAGAGCACGTCCATTGCACGTACGGTCTTGCCGTCCTCGTTCTGCTTCATGTAGAATGCCTTGATGTCCTTCGGATAGTCTGTAAGGATCACTGGCTTCTTGAAGTGCTTCTCCACGAGATATCTCTCATGCTCGCTCTGGAGGTCTGTACCCCAGCTTACAGGATATTCCCATTCTACTCCTGCAGCCTCAAGGATCTTGATACCCTCTGTGTATGTGAGGCGTACGAATTCAGTGTCAGCAACGCTTTCAAGACGCTCGATGAGCTCGTTGTCATATCTGTCGTTGAGGAACTGGATGTCGTCGCGGCAGTTGTCGAGAGCATATTTAACGAGATATTTGATGAACTCTTCAGCGATATCCATGTTGTCCTTGATGTCGTAGAATGCCATTTCAGGCTCCACCATCCAGAACTCTGCAAGGTGACGCGGAGTATTTGAGTTCTCTGCACGGAATGTAGGTCCGAATGTGTAGATGTCTCCGAGAGCCATTGCACCGAGCTCACCTTCGAGCTGGCCGCTCACTGTAAGGCTTGTCTCCTTGCCGAAGAAGTCCTTTGTATAGTCGATGCCGCCTTTCTTGTTGCGTGGAAGATTCTCCATGTCGAGAGTTGTCACGCGGAACATCTGTCCGGCGCCCTCACAGTCTGAAGCTGTGATGAGCGGTGTATGTACATATACGAAGCCCCTCTCATTGAAGAACTGATGGATAGCATACGCCATCTTGCTTCTTACACGGTAGATTGCTCCGAAAGTGTTTGTCCTCGGACGGAGGTGTGCCACTGACCTGAGGAACTCGAATGAAGTATCCTTCTTCTGGAGCGGATAGCGTACAGGGTCGCACTCTCCATAAACCTCTATTTCTGTAGCCTGGATCTCGGTTGCCTGTCCGCCGCCCATCGATTCTACAAGCTGGCCTTTGACAGCGATACATGCTCCGGTTGTAACCTTTGCGAGAACAGCCTCGTTTTCAGGAGTCTTATCAACTACGATCTGTATATTATTGATGGTAGAACCGTCGTTCAGCGCAATGAATGCCACATTCTTGTTACCTCTTTTGGTTCTTACCCATCCTTTCGCAAGAACCTCTTTGCCTGCCTCTGAAATGAGCAGGTCTTTGATCTTGGTTCTGATAACTGTTTCCATTATTATATTACTGATTTTACAAACTTTGCAAAGATAATCGATTTAGAACTATTCACCTAAAATTTTGACTTTAAACTCGGTGTTGTCCATCCTGCCTGCGAATTTTTCTGCACCTTTACCAACTGCGAATACAGGAACAGGGCCTCCGGTGTGTGATCCTGTTGTCCAGCCGATCGAGCATTCCTGGTTGAGTTTTCTGTTATCTTCGTCGCTCAATGTGTTCTTCTTACCCTCATCGAGCCACTGCTTCTCGAGCTTTTCCCAGTTGATGGTAGAATCTCCACATCCAAGGGTAAGTCCTCCTGTCTCATGGTCTGCTGTCACCACGATTAGAGTCTTTTCAGGATTGTTCTTGTAGAATTCATATGCCTTTGCAATGGCATCGTCAAATTCAAGAACATCCATGACCATCGGCATAGTTCTGTTGCCGTGTGCGGTCCAGTCGATCTTTCCGCCTTCGCACATGAAGAAGAAAGGCTTTTCAGTGTCGAAGAAGTCAAGTCCGAGATCAAGCATCTGACCAAGAGTGGCATCCTCTATGATCTTACCTTCGCTGACATAATTTCCCGCGCTCTCCGAGCGGTTGCTTTCCTGGCAAAAGATCACCTTATCCTTGCCCTCACTCTCTTTTTTAAACTCTTCGATACCGTAGCTTACTTCATATCCGTACCTCTCAAGATATGCGTCGATCGGCTCTTCCTTCTGGTCCTTTCCCTTGAAATCTATAAAACCCGATCCTGCAAAGAAATCAAATCCGGTTCCGGCTATCTGTGTGCTGATGTTATAGTAATCATCCCTGCTCTTACTGTTGGCATAGAATGCTCCGGGAGTTGCATGGTTGATCGGAACCGTAGATATGATACCGATCTGATATCCTTCATCCTTCAGATCATATGACATGCTTCTGATCGGCTCGCCTTCAGCATTTACGCCGAGAGTATAGTTGTTAGCCTTTTCACCACAAGAGATCGCTGTGCCTGAAGCCGATGAGTCTGTCACATTCCTGTTCGCAGAGTGCGATGTGGCAGTTCCATAATATGGGAAGCTGGTCATTGTGAGCATTGCTCCGCCGAGCTTATCTTCCTTGTAAGAGAGGTATGATTCTGCTGCGGCTACGTGTGTAGATCCCATTCCGTCACCTATGAAAAGGAAGATGTACTTTGCCTTTTCATCATTCTGCTGTGCCTTTGCTTCTGTTCCTGAAAGTGCGCATGCCATCATAAGAGCCATGACAGCGATACATAGTCTGTAAAGTTTCATTGTGCTGTAAGTTTATCATACAAAAATACCGAATTTTCCCATATCTTGTATATTTATATCGCACAAAAAAAGCAGCTCTTTTAAGGAACTGCTTTTTTTGAAATATGTACTGCTGTTATTCAGCCGGTTTTCTTGCTGTGTACATGATCTTGAGAGCCGAGCACTTACGGAGCTCCTGCTTCACGTCAGTCACGATACCCATACGAGTGTTTTCGTCAGCCTTGATTGCTACTGTCATGAATGAACGGTCAGCCTCTGACATCGCATCACGCTCTGCAGCGATGAAGTCGCGGATCTCAGCTGTAGTCTTGAATGAGTCGTTAAGCTGGATACGTGACTCGGTACCGAACTGTGCCTGAAGGTTTCTTGTCGGAGTACCGATGTTGATGTATGAAGTCAAGTCCTTTCTTTCAAGTTTTGCAATTTCAGATGCCTCAGGGAGCCTGAGCTGAACCTTGCTTTCAGTTTCTCGCATGGTGGTTGTCACCATGAAGAAGAAAAGGAGCATGAACACGATGTCGGAAAGTGAGCCTGAAGGTGGCTGTGGCACTGTCCTTTTTTCTTTCTGTTTGAATTTTGACATATTGTTATCTCCTATTACTTTTTAGAAACATCCTTAGGCTCTGCCTCTGAGATATTCTGTGGAACTGCCTCTCTTACAACCTTCTGCTCATCCTCGTTACACTTGAGGTAAAGCTTTCCGAAGTTAGCGATTGCAAACTCGTCGCGGAGTTCGTTTACGGCCTTTACGAGCTCATTCTGCACTGCGATGTATGCCTGGTAGCTGGTACCACGGTCATTCTGAAGCGAGATGACACCCTTTGAGACCATGCATGGTCCGAATCCTTCGATCTCCTTTTCCTCCTTCTCTGGAAGATTAGGGTCGTTTGCAGGGTTTGAAAGGAATTCCTTGATCTTGTCCTTGAGTTGGCTGACGTGCATAGGCTCTGTACCAGCGAGAAGTCTGTCGGCTGAGTTAATCTTCACAACGATGATGTTACGACGATTAAC
>JAFYLU010000044.1 GCA_017550025.1 Bacteroidales bacterium
CTTGAGGTCTGGGTTGTAACGGAACTCAGGAGCCATGATGACACCCTCGCTCTTGTAGCCGATGTTAACGACAACCTCTCTCTTACCGATTGAAGTCACCTCACCTTCTACAACCTCACCCTCAACTACCTTTGAGAGAGTCTGGTTGTACTGCTCGGCGATAGCCTCAACTGAACCGCCGTAAACGTCGTCGTTCTCAAACGCATCCCAGTCGAAATTCTCTGGAGCGACAGAAGCGTTAAGAACTGTCTTCTTGGTTTCTTCTGCTACTGGAGTTACCTCAGCAGCAACTGTCTTGTTTTCTTCCATTGTAAAATTAAAAACAAACTAGTGGGTTAAACATTATTTATTGTGCTTGCCTTAAGCGAGTTACATAAGAAAAACGCGCTTTCGGTCAAAAAGCGCGCAAAAATATGGATAATTTTCGGATTTTCAAAGAGTTTGATACAATTTCGCCTAAAACATTCTCCGCTTCTTGAATATCCAGAAGATGATCACTGTGGATATTCCCATGAGCGCAAGAGCCAGGATCCATGACCATCCGGAATTGCCGAACCAGCCGAACCTCACATTCATTCCGAAGAAGCTGGCGATGAGGGTAGGAGGCATGAGCATCAGCGAAACGAGGGTGAACACCTTCATGATCTTGTTCTGGTCGAGGTTGATGATACCGAGGACAGTATTCTGAAGATACTCAAGTCTTTCAAAGCTGAAATTGGTATGGTTGATGAGAGAGGAGATATCCTTCAGGAGCACATTCAGCTTCGAATGATATTCGACAGGATACTTCTTGCTCTTGATGATGCTGGAGATAACCCTCTGCTTGTCCACGATGTTCTCACGGATGAGCATTGTGTTGTCCTGCAGCTGGTTGATGTCGATGAGGAACTCCTCGCTGATGTCTTCTCCCAGACTTACCTTCTTGTTGTATTGGGTGATTTCCTTCGACACGAGCTCCACCATGTCGGCATCAAGGTCGATACGCTGTTCGAGAATGCTCAGGAATGCGACATGACCCGAATCATACATCTTCGGAAAGGCAAGCATACGGCGCTGGAGGTCCGTGAAGCTTTTCAGAGGACATTCACGCAGGGTGGTAAGGATCTCGTCTGTAAGTATGAAGGACACGGTCTCCTCATTATATTCGTCCGGTCCGGGAATGAGGAAGCTCGTATTCGCAAATATAGCCTTCTCCGTCTCGTAGAACCTTGATGATATCTCGATCTCTTCCGCCTGCGCACGGTTCTGGATCACAGTGCCGAGGAAATGCTCCACCGCCCTTTTCTCCTCACCGGAAGGAGCAAAAAGGTCAATCCAGACAACATCGGAATATGAAACTGTATTGAGGTCTGTTTCCGACTGGGAAACCATCATATGTCCGTCTTTCTTGTAGAAGATCTCAATCATGCTCTACCTCCCATTGTTTTGTTCCGGCCCTTTCCGGACGGCAGTTCCACCCATCCATTATCGTCGGAAAGATTAGACATTAATGCGAATCAGGCCCGCATACGCAAATGCAAGCTTGCAAATTTATCTTTTTTTATCCAAGATTACAAATAAATCGTACGGGAAGCATCTCCGTCACGGCTTGAAGATCTGTCGGTTCACTATAGAGCGTCCGAGCGTAAGTTCATCCGCATATTCGAGGTTGTCCCCGAAGCCGAGACCTCGTGCGAGAGAAGACACCTTGACTCCATAACCGGCTATCTGTCTGTAAATATAAAACGAGGTGGTCTCCCCTTCCACATCTCCGCTTAAAGCAAGGATCACCTCCGGAGCATTCACTGCATTGCCGGGCGCATCCATTTCGAACAAGGCTTCCGGAGAAACCAGCCCGGCAACCCTGGCGACAAGTTCCCTGATTGTAAGATCGGACGGGGCGACCCCGTTGATAGGAGATATTATTCCGCCAAGCACATGATACACACCATGAAACTGCCCCGTGTTCTCTATGCTCATGACATCCCTTACACTTTCCACGACACATATTGTCCTGCGGTCGCGGGAACGGTCAGAACAGATCGAACAGACCTCATCGTCGGAAATCATCATGCATTCACGGCAATATCTGACTTCATCACGAAAACGGGATATGGCGGATGTGAAATGACGGACATTCTCCTGCGGCTGCTTCAGCAGATGAAGGGCCAGTCGCAAGGCACTGCGACGTCCCACCCCCGGAAGGGAGCTTATGGCATCGACTGCATCTTCCAGCAGCTTTGAAGGATAATTCTCTTTATATGACATAACTGATTATTCTACTGCAATGTATGGTACTTCACAAGTTCATCTATCGGCGACTTGACGAATCTGACGAATTCGAGAGAATGGCGGGCACCGATCTCCTTCAGAATTGATTCGCAGGCACATCCGAACGAACCGGCTACACCTATCCTGCGCGCCGCATCAGGATCCGAAGCGTTCTGCGCATATCTCGCCAGGGCCCTGCGCACAAAGGACTCGAGACAATCCTCCACAAGTCCGCAAACATATGGATCAGATATATGCGAAAGAACAAAAGGAGCAAATGAGGCCATGAAAGCCGAAGCGGCAGGCTCCTTATAAACCTTCCTCACCACCGTCGGATAATCGAGTCCCGTAAGGTCCACGAACTCCTTTTCTATATGAGCCGGGAGCATTCCCTTAACGAAATCCGCAAGGAATGCACGGCCGAGCCATACCCCGCTGCCCTCATCTCCAAGCACATATCCTCCCGGACGTATATTCCGGACTATCTTGCCGTTCTCATACAGGCAGCTGTTCGACCCTGTCCCCATTATGGCGACCACTCCGCTTCCGTCACCGAACAGAGCTCGCGCGGCAGCAAGTATATCCGAATGAAACTCCATTTCAGCAAACGGGCACCACATCTCGAGGCATGAACGCAAAGGAGCGGCAGAGGCCTCCGAAACCAGTCCTGCACCATAGAAATATATGTATTCAATCCTCTTCCCTTCAGGATTGAGCTCCGGGATGGCATTCCTCATTATGTCTTGAAGATACTCCTGATCCAGACAGGTAGGGCTCAAGCCCTCTGTCACAAGGTCACGGACAGAGCCATCCTCAAGGACAGTCCTCCACGCTGTCTTTGTCGCACCGCTTTCTACAATAAGTTTCATCGTTTCTGATTAAGAAATGCAAAAATAAGAAAATTTGCATACAAAAAAAGGAACGGACACTAACCGATGTAGTGTCCGTGTCTCTTCCAATGCACATAACCTATTGCCGCCGAGAGAGCATACGCGGCATACAATGCCGTCATCCACCAAAGGCCCTGGGTAGCGCAAAGAACTGTGCTCACTGTATCCGCCGCAATCCACAACCACCACTGCTCGATATGGCAGCGCACCAGCCACCATGTCGCGATGGCACTTATTACCGCCACTGCGGAATCAAGCCATGACATGGGATTCTCAAGAAGCTCCATCACCCAGGCCAAGGCAAATGTACCGGCAACTGCGACAGCAGCGCTCAACAATATAACCTTCAGGTTCAGACGCTTCAACATTACCGTATCATCACCTTCCGCATCCTGCCCGAGCCCGGCCCTGTTCTTTCTCCACTGCCACAGGCCTATCACGGATGTAATGAGATAATAAGTATTGAGTCCGAAGGAAGCATAGAGTCCCTGACGGAAAAACACCCACATGGCGGCCAGACTAGTAAAGATGCCGACAACCCACATGAAGTTTTTCTGACGGATCTCAAGTATTATATATA
The DNA here is from genome assembly GCA_017550025.1 of Bacteroidales bacterium. GTDB lineage: Bacteria > Bacteroidota > Bacteroidia > Bacteroidales > UBA932 > Cryptobacteroides. The sequence goes on from JAFYLU010000044.1 coordinate 3,721, forward strand.
TGATTCCCGTTATGAGTGTAAATACTTCCATCATAAACAAGACAATCCCCGGACAAGCCGGGGATGAAGATTAGAGAACCTCGATAAGTTCGACGATGAACTTCAATGTCGCATACGGAGGGATGGCTCCTGGAGCACCGTGCGCACCGTAAGCAAGATCATATGGGATGTAGAACTCGTACTTCGATCCCTCTGACATGAGCTGCACGCCCTCTGTCCAACCTGCGATCACCTGATTAAGGCCGAAAACCGCCGGTTCATTACGGTCATAAGAGCTGTCGAACTTCATACCGTTAAGGAGGGTTCCCTCATAATGACACTTTACCTGTGAAGTTGCCGAAGGCTTCTTGCCTGAACCCTCTGTGATGACCTTGTACTGGAGACCGCTTGGAAGCACTGTCACTCCCTCCTGCTCTGCATTTACCTTGAGGAAAGCCTCGCCCTCCTCACGCATAGCAGCGCTCATAGCCTCAACCTGTGCCTTCTGTTCTGCCTCAAGCTCGGCAAAATACTTGTCGAGAAGCTGTCCGGCCTCCTCGAAGGAAACTGCAGGCTCCGCACCAGTAAGCACAGCCTTGACACCAGCTGCGAAATCATCGAATTCAATAGATCTGATGCCAGACGACATCATATTGTGGGCAATGCTCATACCCAAAGCGTAACTGTTCTTATCCATTTCAATAATTTTATGCCCTGTCCGGGCTGTTTCAACATTCCTTTTATTATATATAAGGGTGCAAATGTAGCACTTTTTCTCTTATTTATCACCCTTCGGCTGACGAGGATGACGGGAGATCACCTCCCGATGCCATGTAGTACTGTCCACATGGGTATAGATTTCAGTAGTCGTTATGCTCTCATGCCCGAGCATATCCTGGACCATACGCAGATCCGCACCTCCTTCCACCAGATGAGTGGCGAAAGAATGACGCAGTGTATGCGGAGATATATCCTTCATTATCCCGGATTTCAGAGCATAGGCCTTTATCATCTTGAAGATCGACTGGCGGCTCAGGGCCCTTCCGTAACGATTCAGGAAAAGCAGGTCTTCCGAAACTGCATCATATGGCTCCGTGCGTCTGGGCAGGTAGGCCTTTATGGCATCTGCCGCCATCTCCCCTAACGGAACCAGGCGTTCCTTGTCGCCCTTGCCAATGACCCTTACGAATCCTTCATTCAGGAAAATACATGATATCTTCAGGTCCACCGCCTCGGACACACGCAGTCCGCAGCCATAAAGGACTTCAAGTATGGCCCTGTCTCTATAGTCCTGCCATGAAGACAGATCAACGGATTCTATCAGGCCAGCCACCTCATCAACAGACAGGACATCAGGAAGATAAACCCCGAGTTTAGGCTGATCCACCCTGTCACACGGGTTGTCAGAAATCATTCCCTCGATAACCATCCATCCGTAAAAGGAGCGCAGAGAGCTCAGAAGACGGGCCTGCGTTCTCTTGGAGACATCGTCCCTTATCTGCAGATGGTCCTCGACATCTTCCGGACTCACCTCAAGAGGACTGCACTGGAGACTCACAAGGAATTTCTCCACATCAGAACAATACGATGCCACGGTATTCCGCGACATCGCACGCTCTATCTTCAGATAGTTTCTGTAGTCTTTAATCAGTTTCTTCATTCTGGATGAATCCCCGGACATGCCGGGAATGGCGGCAGAAAGTCCTACAATGTAGAGTATTTCTTACCGTATTCAAGCATCTGATCGATGTAGCTGTCGTTATAAACTATTTCATAATCAACAACTTCATCACCCTTTACCACAGGAACGATATCAGGATTGAGGAATCCGCCGTAAGGCTTGAGGCCGAGAGCGGCATAACGCTCGAGCACTTCCTTATGAAGCTCCTGGTCAATGTCCACCGCATATTTCTGCACGAGAGCCTTTCCTGCCTCATAATCACCCTCCGACTTGATTCTCTGCACTTCCGCAAGGAGCTCACCGAAGAGACCGCGGAGAGCCTCATAGTCATTTACAATGAAATATGTCTTGCCGTCACGCACCTTCTTCTCGATGACATTATCCGAAAGGCCTTTCTCATAGCACCAGTCGGCGATAAGCTTTCTGTTCTGCATGTGCGCCTCCATATTCTTCTTGCCAAGAGCCACTCTCGTGAACTGTGTGAAGATACCGTTGCGGATGTAGCTTGAATACTGTGCCTTGTATGCTTCCATGTCAGGAAGAATGCCGAGTTCCACAAGCTTCGGATCTGCAAGATAATAAAGTCCGAAAAGGTCAGCACGGGTCTCTTCAAGTGTAGAGCTGAACTCTCCGAGAGCGTTTGGTGATGTCTGAGGAAGAAGTCTTCCGGAACCATGTCCGAGACACTCATGAAGGTCAGTATGGAGATCGTTGGTAAGAGCACCATATTTCTTCTCGAGGGCGATCTCGTCCTCCGACCACGCGAACTCGGTCAACATGCCCTTCGGAGACTCCTGGGCAGCCATATTGTAGGCAGAAGTAAGGTTCGCGATAGTAACTGACTTCGATCCATGCTCACGACGGATCCAGTCGGCATTCGGAAGATTGATTCCGATAGGGGCTGCAGGATAGCAGTCTCCGGCGAGGACAGCTACATTGATGACCTTTGCTGTGACACCCTTCACCTCATCTTTCTTGAAACGTGGGTCTACAGGTGAGTTATCCTCGAACCACTGCGCGTTATCGCTGATGAGCTCGGCGCGACGCGAAGCCTCTGCATCCTTGAAATTCACGAGGCCTTCCCATGTAGCCTTGCGACCGAGAGGGTCGTTGTAGTCCTCTACGAATCCGTTTACGAAATCGACTGTTCCAAGAGTATCATTAACCCACTGGATGTTGTATTTGTCCCAAAGCACAAGGTCACCGGTCCTGTAATAGCTTACCAGGTCAGCAATATAATCTTTCTGGGTCTGGTTTTCAGCAACGGCTGCAGCCTTTTCGAGTTCGGCGCAGATCTTCTCCAGAGCAGCACCATAGAGGCCTCCGACTTTATAAACCTCCTCACGGACAACTCCGTCTTCTCCCTTCACTACACGGCTGTTGAGTCCGTATGAAACAGGAGTCTTGTCATTCGGATCCGCCATAGACGCATAGAGAGCCTCAACCTCCTCACGAGTGACATTCTCATAGAAATTGACTGCAGATGCCGCTACGATGTCTTCTGCATGCATATCCTTTCGTGCAGGCAGGACGGCAGGATCATAAATGATATCGAGAAGTCCGGGATTCTCAACCCCTACTGCTGCCATAAGTCCGCGGAAATACTCCACAGGACACTCTGGGAAGAACTTGTCCTCCGCATAATGGTGGTGGATACCGTTGCTGAAGAACACTCTCTTTGCATAAGTCTCGAACTTTGTCCAATCCTCCGTCTTGCGGTCTCCTTCATAATTCTCAAGAATGTTCTCGAGTACCTTACGGATTTCAAGGTTATACCTGCAGTTCTGCATCCATATGATGTCACGGCCATATTTAGCCGCTTCTGCAAGATGATAGACATATTCCTTCTGCTGAAGAGTCAGAGCATCCCAACCCGGAACCTGATACCTCATGATCTTGAGATCTGCGAACTCATCCACAAGATATCTGAATCCGCCTTCCTTTCCTGCATTGTCTGCACAAGACACCATGGCCGCGGCCATGCCTGCAGCTGTAATCATTTTTCCTAAAAGTTTCATATCTGCTTATTTATATATATTTACAAGCCAATCACCGACAAGTGATTTTGCAAAGATAGGCAATTATGTCAAAAATGATTATCTTTGCCGCCCATAAACGAAAAATAGTCAAATGAATAGAAGACACATAAGGGTAATAGACAACATCATCATGGCGGTCTGCCTGATATCCGCTGCTGTCATATCTGCAGGTTGCGATCCTTTCTGCGGAGATATCAGCAATGATCCGCCGACACCGGAAGAAATAAGCAGACGCAACGTACTCCTGCTATATTCGGCAGGATACAACGACCTGTCACAGTTCCTCGACAGCGATGTCAGCGAACTCAAGTCAGGATGGCTCCCGAGCAATAAGGGAGCAGACAACATTTTGCTTGTATACAAGCACAACACGGTTTCACACAAGAATTTCAGTACTCCCAATGCCCCCGACCTTATCAGGATCTACAAGGACAATAAAGGCAATGTGATTTCAGATACTCTCAAGACTTTTTCATCTGAAAGCATATCATCATCAGCCCGGATGCTCAACGAAGTACTCACTTTCGTAAAGGAGGAATTCCCTGCCAAAGGGTATGGAATGATATTCTCTTCGCATGCCACCGGCTATCTGCCTGCAGGATATTACAGCAACCCGACAAACTATCAGTATCAGGAAGGTCCTGAACTTTTTGGCACAGGCATTTTCTCCGATCCGGTACCGGTACCGTATGTAGAGGTGGAACATGACCCGTCACTTCCTATGGTAAAAAGTATCGGACAAGACCACCGGAAGTCCGGTGGAGGATTGATATCATATGAGATGGAACTTCAGGATTTTGCGGATGCCATTCCCATGAAGCTGGATTACATACTCTTTGACACATGTTTTATGGGAGGCATCGAAGTCGCATACGAATTAAAGGACAAGTGCCGCCGTATAGGATTCTCACAGGCAGAGGTATTGGCTGAAGGCTTTAACTACAACACCCTTACCACCCATCTGCTGCAGAATCCCGAACCAGACCCGCAAGGAGTGTGCGCGGACTATTTCCAGCAGTATGACATCGAATCCGGCGTGCACAGGTCTGCAACCATTTCCTACATAGACTGTGAGATGCTCGAGCCTCTGGCAGAAGTCTGCAGAGACCTTTTCTCTATACACAGCAACGGAATCAGCTGGATCAGACCGAACAATGTACAGAGGTTCTACAGATCGGACAAGCACTGGTTCTATGACCTTGAAAGCATCATATTCGAATCCGGCGCGACAAAGGAAGAGATCAGCAGGCTGCATGATGCCCTCAAGGGATGCGTGCTGTATGCTGCCCACACGCCTACATTCATGCTTGAGTTCGAGATCAACACCTTTTCGGGATTCAGCATGTACCTGCCAAGCAATGGCAGTGTGGAACTCAACAAATACTATAAGACCCTGAAATGGAACAAAGCGACCGGTCTGGTCAAATAAAAATAGCCGTAATCTTTTGAGATTTAAATAATTTATCTATCTTTGCGGCCCCATAAAAAGCAGCGTTGCTTTTTGGTGCAATGGGTTTTTTCGAAGAAAACCGGTTTTTCTCGAAAAAATGAGTAACACATTTTAATTTTTTAAGACAATGAAACACATTGAACTCAAGGGCCAGGTTCGCGAAGCTGGCAACAAGGCGTCAGTTAAGGCTGTACGCAGAGCAGGACAGATTCCATGCAACATCTATGGTCTCGGTATCGAGAACGTGCTTTTCACAATCGACGCACAGGATCTCAAGACTATCACTCACACTCCTAACTCATACATCGTTGACCTCGAGCTCAACAACGGCCAGACTCTTAACGCAGTGCTTCACGAGGTACAGTATCATCCTGTAACTGACGAGGCCCTCCACGTAGATTTCCTCGCAGTATGCGACAGCAAGCCTGTAACTATCGAGGTTCCTGTTAAGGTTGTAGGACACTCAGAGGGTGTTAAGATGGGTGGTAAGCTCCTCGTTTCAAGCCGCAAGCTCCGCGTAAGCGCTATGATGGACAAGCTTCCTGATATCCTCGAGGTTGATTCAACTCCACTCAAGATCGGTAAGCAGATCGTTGCAGGTGACCTCAACTACGATGGCGTTACAATCGTATCTCCAAAGGCTACTATCATCTGCTCTGTTCGTCCTACCCGTGCTACACAGCAGGCTAAGATGGAGGCTCAGCAGACAGGTAAGAAGAAGAAGTAATCTGACTACTTGATTCGGCATGAATTATTTGATCGTCGGTTTAGGTAACATCGGCGTCGAATATGCCAACACCAGACATAACATGGGATTTATGGTATTGGATGCCTGGGCACAGGCATCCAATATTGTTTTTGAGTCTGGAAGATATGGCTGCACGGCGACGATTTCGTTCAAGGGCAGGAAATTCACACTTCTCAAGCCTTCGACTTACATGAATCTCAGCGGAAAGGCTGTAAGATACTGGATGAATGAGCTGAAGATACAGCCGGAGAACCTTCTGGTCATATCTGACGACCTCAACATCCCTTTCGGCACCCTGCGTCTTCGCAAGAACGGCAGTGCAGGAGGACATAACGGACTTACGAACATCAATGAACTGATCGGTACCCAGGAGTATGCAAGAATAAGGGTCGGCATCGGCAATGATTTCGGAAGAGGTCAGCAGGTCGGATATGTTCTCGGCGAATTGAGCGACGAAGAGACACAGGAGATGCCGGAGATCTGCAAAAGAGTCATCGAGGGTGTGAAAGCATGGGCGACAATCGGTCCTGACAGGGCGATGAATGTCGTAAACACCAAGCCAAAGCCACAGCAAAAAGCACCCGAGCAATAAGGCAACACCTTGAAAACAACAATTTTAGCAACAAAAATTTGTTTTTTCGCAGTAATCTTCATAACTTGGCGGAAGTTTTAAAATTCTTTAACGAACTATTTAAAATTTCAACACAATGAAAGAGATTGTAGATCAGATCAAGGCAGAGTACGAAGTTTTCGCAAAGAACGCTGAGGCTCAGGTAGAAAAAGGCAACAAGGCTGCTGGAGCACGCGCTCGCAAGGCTGCTTTGAATCTCATGAAGTTGATGAAGGATTTCAGAAAGGAGTCTGTTGAGGCTACAAAGTAATCCACATCCGGAAATTAAGAAGCTGTCCTTCGGGGCAGCTTTTTTTTGTCACAACATGTCAAGGGGGCTGAAGAAAACATATCTTCAAGCCCCCTTAAACGTGTACTAAAACCTAAACCTGATATATAGATGCAAGTCCCATGCATAACGCTGCATCACACCTGCATTTTTTTCTAAAAAAAATTACATCACCACTTCAATGTTATCCACCCACACGGTATTGCCTACTCCCCCGTAGAACGCTTTGCCGCAGCTCGAGATGACATGAATCATAAGATGAGTAGGCTTCGTTCCCGGCTGAGCCCATCCGTCCTCGTATATCATCACATTCTTTCCACGGCTGTTCAAGGCATGATAAGCCGACTCCGGGTCTGTCTTGAGTCCCATATATTCTTCATATTCAGGCTGACCTGTCATATCCCCGTAAAAGATAGGAATCTCATAACCGTTTATCCATTCCGGTATATCTTCGGATATCCTCACGATTCCGGTTCCGACACGAAGAGCATGTACGTCTCCATTCTCATCTTCCCACCTTTTCTGAAGCATGACAGTTATCTCCGCCGAATCATTGTAGCCCATCGGCTTGAGCTTTGAGAAGCCGGTACCTCTGATCACTTCATGCCCCACATCCGCCTTTATATCCATCTTCACCGATTTAGGACAGCTTGTGAAAGGCACCCCGTACAGCACCTTCGCCATCGGATCTTTTGTCGTAGTGATTGGTTCAGGAAGAGCTCCGACAAGAAGAGCTCCCTGGCATGTAACATCCATGTCTATGACACCCAAGGCCTTCACTTCCTCGATATGAGTCTCGATTCTCGCGCAATAGCCGTCCCCTCTCTTTTCCGGGAATACGGTATTATTGGTCTTGACCACGCCGGCAACGATCGCGAGCACATTGTTTGTCCTCCATATATATCCTTCCGGAGCCTTGAACGGAGTCTTGTTGGTTACAAGAGTGTCCTGATTTCCGTAGAACTCATACAGGTACTCCGTATTGCCACCGATGATTCCAGACTCCTTTACCTCGCGGAGACACCAGTTGTCAAAACGCCCCCCCGATTTAATCAGACGGACTGTTTTTTCATCCTGGGCATCAGCATGATGCAATGAAAGAAGTGCACACACTGAAAGCGCAAATATTCTTGTTCTTCTCATAAAAAATGTCTAAATATGCAATTCCATCTGCAAAGATACTGGTTTTTATAATAAAAAACATACCGGAACGGACGATGAAACTCAAAACGATAATTTTCATTCTGATATATCTCATTTTCCTGCCGGCCATGGCAGGCCCGGCAAGACGAGGCCTGATTCCACTGACCCAGCCTGACGGGACAGTATTCAATGCCGTCTTCCGTGGAGACGAGTTCCTGCGCATAAAGACAACGGCAGAAGGCCATGCCATAATACAGGATGAGGAGGGATGGTGGTGCTATGCCGGATTTGACGGAACGGGCTGCAGATATAGCAGCGGATTCAGGGTCGGAACAGATGTGCCGGACGAAGTCCTGGTCAAAAGCAAGGATATTCCTTATTCAGTATTATCACAAAATGCGGCACAGCACAGAAATACGGGCGACAATCCTGCACAGACGATGCGTCGTGTCATGGAAAAGGTGCAGACCAGATCCGGTGAAAAAACCGTAAAGCATGCGATCGTAATCCTCGCCCAATACAGCGACGTATCATTCAGCAACAACCGACAGAGCTTCGTCGACCTGCTGACTCAAAAAGGATATTCTGCAAATGGTGCAGAGGGCTGTGCAAAGGACTATTTCGACGCACAGTTCAACGGGAAGGTGGAATTTTCATTCGAGGTCAGTACGGTGGTCACCCTTCCGGGCACCAGAGCATATTATGGTGCAAACAACGCAGGAGGGAACGACACCCGCGCAGCCGAAATGATCATAAATGCATGTCAGATTGCTGACAATGACATCGACTTTTCCATTTACGACGACGATGGCGACGGATTCGTTGACAATGTATTCGTCATCTTTGCCGGAGGAGACGAAGCGAACGGTGACGGAGAAGACTGCATATGGTCCCACTCATGGAACATATATTACGGAGCCGGCTACAACATCAGCTTGGACGGAAAGAAGCTCGGCAGATATGCATGTACAGCGGAATTTGACAAGACACTTGCGTCAAGCGGGTACAAGGACATACTCACGGGCATAGGAACATTCTGCCATGAATTCAGCCATACGCTCGGCCTGATGGACATGTACGATACGGATTATGAAGGAAGCGGAGGACTATCTTCAGGGCTATGGCTTTCAACCTCGCTGATGGACAATGGCAATCGGAACAACAATGGCAACACACCTCCGTATTTCAATGCCATAGAACGCGAGATGCTCGGCATAAGCACCCCCGTCATAATCGATTCCGACGGCTCGTACAGGCTTGAGCCAGTCAGCGACAACGGCATGGCTTACCGCATAAACACAGACAATGAAAACGAGTATTATCTGATAGAATGCAGGTCCGGAAAGGACTGGGACAGCCATGCAGGTGGCAGCGGAATGCTCATTTATCATATCGACCGTTCCGACAGGGGCTCCGGATACTCGACAGAATTCGGAAAAGAGCTCAATGCAGCGGAACGGTGGGGGCATAATGAGGTGAACTGCAACCCCGCACATCAGTGCGCAGATCTTCTCGAGGCTGACGGCAGGCAGGATTCGTTCTCCGGACAGAACGATCTGTACAATCAGTCCGACAACATAAACGGAGTGTTTTTCCCGTATTCAGGAATAACGTCCATCACCCCTGAAGGTCAGCCGGGCTTCAGATTCTGGAGCGGATCATCCGGAAAGGCATCAATAACCAACATAAGAAAGGACGGAGACGACATAATGTTCAGCGTCATCGGATTCTCCGAAGACTCAACACCTCCTGTTCCGAAGAACATAAGGCACGAGGTCTTCGCCGACGCAGCCATCATATCTTTCGAGAGCAGCAGAATCTTCGACGGGGAAGCTGTAATTGAATACGGAAGGACAGGACAGGGCACTGTAAGCAAGACCATAAAGGCATATGAGCCGGGCAAGTTCGCTGCAGTCATAGAAAATCTGGAAAGCGGAAACAGGACATATACCGCGACCATTGCATTTTCAATCAACGGCATCATCGGTGAAAGTGAAAGCGTCTCCTTCATGACCAAGAAGGCGCCGACGGTCGGCTGGCCTTTCATTTACATGGGCAGCACCGCAAAAGACAAAGAAGGTCATATCCCGGCAGGAACGGAAATCCCTTTGAGGACATACAACACAGGAAATGCAGCTGAAGTCTCATGGACTTTCAACGGCACCCCTGTAGATGCAGAAAGAACAGGATATTTCACAGTAAGTGAAAGCGGGACCCTGAAGGCACATATCATATGGAATGACGGAAGCGAAGAAATCATTCTGAAGGAAATCATAACAGGAAGACCATGATCAGAAAGGCTATCATATTGATTATCATTGCTGTTGCAGCATCAAGCGGCTGCAGATACGACATCGACGAAGTGCTGCTGATGCGCAATGACATATCCATGACATGGAAAGGAAAGGAGCAGATGGCATATGATCCGCTTGACTGCCAGCTCTCACATAATCATGAGACAAATACATTCAGGGTTTATGATGATGCCCTGGCAAACTGGTTCATGATATCATGTCAGACCAGGCCATCCCATGAAGGTCAGGAACTTACCGCCGATGTTTCCTGGACTACACATAACGACACGAAGCACGAAAAAGGCCTGACATTCAGAGTGGAGAAGATTGACCAGACAGGGCAGGTCTGGATGTGGAACAAGTCCAAAAACATAGGAATAGTCATAAAAAACTTATAAATTTGCACCCGCATTTTCTCATTTTCCGCCGAAGATGGGAAAACATCCCCACGGGGGTGATGACGCAGTCATCGGGGGTTGGACATTTTCTCATTTTCCGCCGAGGATGGGAAAAGGCTGAAAGAGGAAAACAACACACAACATATTTGTGTTGATGTTAACAAGGCGGTCGCCGCCCGGCCCGGGAAGGGCCGAAATACCCCACGGGGGTGATGACGCAGTCATCGGGGGTTGGACATTTTCTCATTTTCCGCCGAAGATGGGAAAAAGCCGAAAAAGGAAACAATACACAACATATTACAAATATTAATTAAAGAACAAAGAAAATGAGAAAACACATCGTAGCAGGCAACTGGAAGATGAACACAACAGTTGCAGAGGGCGTAGAGCTCGCAAAGGCAGTAGTAGCAGCCTCGGCAGAGGTTCCGGCTGATGTAAAGCTTATCATCGCTCCCCCATTCACACACCTCTACCCTGTAGCTGAGGTTGTAAAGGGTTCGGCTGTAGGTCTTTCATCACAGAACTGCGCAAACAAGGAGAAGGGAGCCTACACTGGTGAGGTTGCTGTCAACATGCTTGAGAGCGTAGGATGTCAGTATGTTATCCTCGGACATTCAGAGAGAAGAGAGTACTACGGTGAGACTGACGCTACACTCGTAGAGAAAGTAAAGCTCGCTCTTGCACAGGGTCTTTCTCCAATCTTCTGCATCGGTGAGAAGAAGGAGGAGCGCGAGGCTGGCCGCCACTTCGAGGTTGTTACAGAGCAGGTAAAGAATGTTCTTTTCGAGCTTACTCCAGAGCAGATGGCTAATGTAGTTGTCGCTTACGAGCCAGTTTGGGCTATCGGAACAGGTCTTACTGCAACTGCAGAGCAGGCACAGGAGATCCACGCAGAGATCCGCAAGGTGCTTGCAGAGAAGTTCGGAGAGCTTGCTCAGGAGATCTCAATCCTTTACGGCGGTTCATGCAACCCTACAAACGCAAAGGAGCTTTTCGCTTGCCCAGACATCGACGGTGGACTTATCGGTGGCGCTGCCCTCAAGGCTGACAGCTTCCAGGCAATTGCACTTAGCTTCTAATCCTGTAATGAAAAAGTCGATTATCGTTGCAGCCACTGCCTTCGCAGTGGCTGCTTGCGGTCAGAATAATTCTGACCTGCAGGAGAAAGTGGAGAGCTATGCAGTAGTGGAGGTTTCTTCACCGCTTTACGACGCCCTCTCTGACAATGACAAGAAGATCGTGGGACTCTTCCGCGAGGCTGCTGAAATCATGGACGGACTGTTCTGGAAGCAGACATTCGGAGACAAGGCCGAGATGGAGGCACTTACAGACGAAAACGAAAAGGCCTACGCGATGATCAATTACGGTCCATGGGACCACCTCGACAACAACGAGCCTTTCGTAAGCGGATATGGCGCAAAGCCTCTCGGATGCTGCTATTACCCACAGGACATGACAATGGAAGAGTGGGAGGCATTTGACGATCCGGACAAGCTCAGCCTCTATACAGTCGTACGCCGCGACGAGAACGGTGCCCTCAAGACTGTATGGTACCGCGACGAATATAAGGAAGAACTTGACAAGGTATGCGCACTGCTTGAGGAAGCTGCAGCCCTCACAACCAACGAGGGCATGCGCACATATCTCACAGAGCGCGTAAAGGCTTTCCGCACAGACGATTACCTTGCCAGCGACATGGCATGGATGGACATGAAGGACTGCAACATGGACCTTGTGATCGGCCCTATCGAGAACTACGACGACCATCTTTTCGAGGCAAAGGCAGCATACGAGGCCTTCATCCTCCTCAAGGATGAGACACGCAGCGCGAACCTCGCGAAATATGTAGCTCTCCTCCCTACCCTCCAGACAATGCTCCCATGCGCTCCAGAATACAAGACATTCGTGCCGGGAACATCATCAGACCTTAATGTCTATGACGCTATCTACTATGCGGGAGACTGCAACGCCGGCAGCAAGACAATCGCGATCAACCTTCCTAACGACGAGAGAGTTCATGCAGCCAAGGGAGCACGCCGTCTCCAGCTCTACAACAGCATGATGGCGAAGTTCGACAAGATCATGGCACCTATCGGAGAAGTACTCATGACTCCCGAGCAGCTCAAATACCTGAGTGCCGACGCATTCTTCTGGAACGTAACATTCCACGAGGTAGCTCACGGACTTGGAGTAAAGCAGACAGTCAACGGCAAAGGTACCGTAGACCAGGCCATGGGAGACCAGAAGACTTCATGGGAAGAAGCCAAGGCTGACATTCTCGGACTGTTCATGGTAAGCAAGCTTATCGACATGGGTGAGATCACAGACATCACAAAGGAAGAGTCTGTCGCTACCTTCATCGCCGGCATAGTACGTTCAGTGCGATTCGGTTTCGCATCATCACACGGAAAGGCTAACATGATGTGCTACAACTACATGGAAGACCACGGGGCATTCACCCGCAATGCAGAAGGCAAGTGGGTGATCGATTTCGAAAAGGCCGCAGCCGCCATAGATTCATGGGCAAGCCTCATTCTCGAGACACAGGCTACAGGAAACTTCGAATTCGCACAGCAGTATGCTGCAGACAATGCAAGCATCCGCGAAGCCCTCGCAGCTGACATCGAGAAAGTGAACGGAGCCGGCATTCCACGCGACATCACATTCGACTTCAAGTGGTAAGACACCTCTTCACCAATAATTATCCTCCTGTCCTATGGTCAGGAGGATTTTTTTATGTATCTTTGTGGGTTACAAATAGAAATAGATAAAAAAAGATATATATGAAGAATTTTGTACAGGAACTCAAGTGGAGAGGTATGATCCAGGACATCATGCCTGGTACTGAAGAGAAACTCATGGAAGGATCGACTGCGGCATATGTCGGCATCGACCCTACAGCTGACTCGCTCCACATCGGACATATGGTAAGTATCATGATCCTCAAGCATTTCCAGAACTGCGGTCACAAGCCGATCGCTCTCGTAGGAGGTGCTACAGGCATGATCGGTGACCCTTCGATGAAGTCACAGGAGCGTAATCTTCTCGACGAGGAGACCCTCAACCACAACGTGGCATGCATCAAGGCACAGCTCTCTAAATTCCTCGACTTCGAGTCAGAGGCAGAAAACAAGGCAGAGCTTGTGAACAACTACGACTGGATGAAGAACTTCACCTTCCTCGATTTCGCACGCGAGATCGGAAAGCACATCACAGTGAACTACATGATGGCAAAAGACTCTGTAAAGAAGAGACTTTCAGGAGAGGCTCGTGACGGAATGTCATTCACAGAGTTCACCTACCAGCTTCTTCAGGGATACGACTTCCTCTATCTTTATGAGCACAAGGGATGTACACTCCAGATGGGTGGCGCAGACCAGTGGGGAAACATCACTACCGGTTCGGAGCTCATCCGCCGCATCCTCGGCAAGGAAGCGTTCGCCCTCACATGTCCTCTCATCACAAAGGCTGACGGAGGAAAGTTCGGAAAGACTGAAAAGGGCAACATCTGGCTCGATCCGGAACGCACATCTCCATACCAGTTCTACCAGTTCTGGCTTAATGTATCAGACTCCGACGCAGAGAAGTACATCAAGATATTCACAATGCTCACAAAGGAGGAGATAGATGCAGCTATCGCACAGCACGCAGAGGCACCGGAGCGCCGCGAACTTCAGAAGCTCCTGGCAAAGGAAGTAACCACTATGGTTCACGGAGCAAAGGAGTACGAAAACGCTGTTGCAGCCTCACAGATGCTCTTCGGCAATGCCACAAAGGACGCACTGATGAACCTCGACGAAAAGACATTCCTCGCTGTATTTGACGGCGTACCTACATTCGAGGTGGCAGCAGACAAGTTCCCTATCGGAATCATCGACCTTCTTGCAGGCGAGTCGCAGGTATTCCCTTCAAAGGGAGAGTGCCGCAAGATGATTCAGGCAAACGGAGTGAGCATCAACAAGGAGAAGGTTGCAGACATCAACGCCCAGATCGGCAGCGAGTCATTCATCAACGGCAAATACATCCTCGCCCAGAAGGGTAAGAAGAACTACTTTATCATAAAGATCGCCTAATGGAAAAGAATACTGAAAGCACAAGGCAGCTGAAAGTTGCCAAGGAAATCCAGAAGCATATGGCGGAAATCATCCGCAGCAAGGGCATGGCAGCCTTTGGAGGGGCTTTGGTTTCTGTAAGCGGCGTCAAGATAAGCCCGGACCTGTCTGTGGCAAAGGTATATGTCAGCATCTTCCCGTCTGACAAGGCCGAAGCCGTGATGGGCACACTGGACGAAAACAGCAGGGCTCTCCGCGGAGAGCTTGGCAGCAAGGTTGCAAAGCAGCTTCGCATAGTTCCGGAGATAATATTCTACCTCGACAGTTCACTGGACTATGTGGAACACATCGAGGAATTGCTGAAAAAATAGTGAGACTGTCCGTTTTTATAGCCAAAAGATACCTTTTCGCCAAGAAATCACACAATGTGATCAACATAATTTCGGCGATAAGTGCCATAGGCATGGCTATAGGAACAGCAGCCCTCATCATCATAATGTCTGTATATAACGGGTTCGACTCGCTCATCAGGTCAATGATGGGCAATGTCGAACCCGATCTTATGATCAGCCCTGCATCCGGAAAGGTCTTCGTCCCGGAAGGAGAAACTTATGACTGGATATATGAGCAGCAGAGTGTAAAGAACATGTGCTGCGTGCTTCAGGAACAGGTCTTCATCAGTTATGAGGGCCAGCAGGGAGTCGCCATGGTCAAGGGAGTGGACTGGATATATGAAGAGGAATCCCCGATCCGGGATCATATCATAGACGGCACATTCAGATTGCACCGCGGTGACATACCTCTTGCAGCAACAGGAGCCGGACTTGCCCACAGCATGGGAATCAACCCAAGATTCATATCACACATAGACATCTATTTTCCATCAAGGACAAGAAAACTATCCACAGCCAATCCCATATCTTCAATTGAGTCCATAAAAGTCTGGCCTTCAAGCATATTCTCCATAAACACAGAGATCGATGAAAACCTGATGATCATCCCCATCGAAAAAATGAGGGAACTTCTTGAATATGACGAGGAGGTTTCCGCGGTGGAGATCCGCCTGACAGAAGATGCAGGTCAGGACGAACTGGTGAGGATTCAGAAGGAGATTTCGCAGAGGCTCGGACCGGAATTCAAGGTCAAGGACAGATTCCAGCAGAACGAATCCCTCTACAAGATGATGAAATACGAAAAGGCAGCCATCTACATGATACTGATATTCATCATCATAATCATATCATTCAACATATTCGGAAGCCTTTCCATGCTTATTATCGAGAAGAGGGCGGACATCGGGACTCTCCGCAGTCTCGGGGCGAAAGACAGGCTGATCAGAAATATATTTGTGCTGGAAGGATGGATGATATCGTTGGCCGGACTTGCAGCAGGCCTGGTCATCGGAACAGGATTCTCACTGCTTCAGCAACATTTCGGATTCATAAAGATGCCGGGACACTTCATCGTACAGGCTTATCCGGTAATACTGTCATGGACAGATATACTGCTCACAATTGCCGGAGTGGCAGTAATCGGATATGTCATAGCCCTGCTTCCGGTCGCTTCATTCTACAAAAGGTCCAGATAAAAAAAACGGCAATCATCGATAGATGACTGCCGCATGACATATTTCACTCCGGTTAAAGTCCCTGGACATATTCATGGATTGCCGCCGCTGCCTTACGTCCTGCACCCATTGCAAGAATCACGGTTGCAGCTCCTGTCACAGCATCTCCACCAGCGAAGACTCCCTTGCGCGTTGTCGCACCGTTTTCGTCAGCAACAAGACAACCGCGACGGTTGGTTTCAAGACCTGAAGTCGTCTTGGCGATAAGAGGATTAGGAGATGTTCCCAGAGACATGATCACTGTCTCCGCCTCGATTTCAAACTCCGAACCCGGAACAGCCACAGGACTGCGTCTTCCGCTTTCGTCAGGCTCGCCAAGTTCCATACGGATACACTTTATAGCCTTAACCCAGCCCTTCTCGTCACCAAGGATCTCCACAGGATTGGTAAGCATGGCAAACTCGATTCCCTCCTCCTTTGCATGATGTACTTCCTCACGACGGGCAGGAAGCTCGTTCTCTGTACGACGGTAAACGATCGTGGTTTCGGCTCCGAGTCGGAGAGCTGTGCGGGCAGCATCCATAGCCACATTACCGCCACCTACGACAACAACCTTCTTACCTGCATGGATAGGGGTCATATAATCGTCCCTGTATGCCTTCATGAGATTGTTTCGTGTAAGGAACTCGTTTGCGGAGAATACTCCGTTGAGATTCTCTCCCGGGATTCCCATGAATTTCGGAAGACCTGCACCAGAGCCTACGAATACGGCAGCAAAGCCTTCTTCATCGAGAAGCGAATCTATGGTAACTGTTCTTCCGGCGATTACATTGGTCTCGATCTTCACACCGAGTGCCTTTACAGACTCGATTTCAGCAGCGACAACCTTGTCTTTCGGAAGACGGAACTCCGGAATACCATACTCAAGCACGCCACCCGGACGGTGAAGCGCCTCAAAAATTGTCACGCCGTATCCAAGCTTTGCAAGGTCGGACGCACATGCGAGACCTGCAGGACCACTTCCGATCACAGCCACCTTATGTCCATTCGACGGCGCGGTCTCCGGCTTTATTCCTCCGTTCTCGCGGCTCCAGTCCGCCACAAAACGCTCAAGCTTTCCGATTGCGACAGGCTCGCCTTTCACGCCAAGGATACAGCTTCCCTCACACTGTGTCTCCTGCGGACATACACGGCCGCAGATTGCAGGAAGGGAAGAATCTTCCGCTATGACAGAAGCTGCTGCAGCGAAGTTGCCAGCAGCAACCTGGGCAATGAAATTCGGGATCTTGACGCTTACAGGACATGCAGCGACACAACGCGGATTCTTGCAGTGAAGACATCTTGTAGCCTCAAGCTGTGCCTCTTCCACATTATATCCGTAGCATACCTCCTCGAAATTGGTAGCTCTTACTTTTGGTTCCTGTTCTCTTACAGGAACTCTTGGAATCTTATTAGCCATTACTTTCCCCTCCCTATTCTGCATTTATGATGTTCATTCGCCTCTACCTCCTCTGCCTTGTACATGCCCTGACGGCGCATGGCCTCGTCAAAGTCCACATCATATCCGTTGAACTCCGGTCCTTCCACACATGCAAATCTTGTCTTTCCCGCAACTGTCACACGACATGCTCCACACATTCCGGTACCGTCAACCATCAATGTGTTAAGGCTGACAATGACAGGAAGCTGAAGTTTCTTGGCTGTAAGGGTCGCAAACTTCATCATGATCATAGGTCCGATAGCCACAGCCTGCGTATATGCCTTGCCATCTTCAGTGACAAGCTTCTCGAGCATGGCGGTAACAAGTCCCTTGAAACCGGCTGATCCGTCATCAGTACAGATATACAGATTGTCGCAGACCGCTTCCATCTCCTCCTTGTATATCACAAGGTCCTTGGTCTTGGCTCCTACGATGACATCTACAGCCACACCTCTATCATGCAGCCACTTCACCTGCGGATACACAGGAGCTGTTCCGACACCTCCGGCGATGAAGATATACTTCTGCTTCCTGAGCTCTTCCAGAGGCATTTCAGTAAAATCTGACGGTATTCCGAGAGGTCCTACGACATCACGGAAAGACTCGCCTTCCTCGAATGATATGATTTCCGACGATGAAGCTCCGATCTGCTGGGTCACGATAGTGACAGTACCGGCTTCTTTGTCATAATCACTGATTGTGAGAGGAATACGCTCTCCGTTTTCAGTAGCACGCACGATGAGGAACTGTCCTGGAAGGGCCGATGCCGCAAGACGCGGAGCATGCACCTTCATGCGACAGATAGTCGGCGTGAGCATTTCTTTGGTTATGATTTCGTACATGATGAATTATTATATAAAACCCGGGACAAGCCCGGGAATGGATTTTAATGCTGGTGTCCGTGGTGATGATGATGTCCGCCTGCCTGGCCTGGCTCAAGTGTTCCCTTTACAGGATATCCGAGCTTTTCGATAGCAGCCTTGAGGACATCTTCCGAAGTCTTGGCCGCATCATATTTCACTGATACTATCTGGTCCTCGAGACATACATGAAGACCCTTCACACCCTTCTCGAATGCAATGTTTTCCTGCACCTTCTTTGCACAGTTCGCGCAATGAAGATGAACGAGGAAAGTCACTTCCTTGATCTCGCCCTTCTTCTTTGCAGGCTTCTTGTCTGTCAATGATGCTGTTTCGGCAACTTCTGCCGACGCTGCCACAGCCGAAGCGACTGACACTGTCATGAGGGCAGCGATTGTAAGGATTATTGTCTTTTTCATAATATTGTACAAATATAATAATTAATTCTTATTCAGATTCCCGACAACGCGGGGATAATATCCCGATCAGCCTTTTTTCCAAAGGGTAAAACGGAAGCCTGCATGAGCCTTGAAACCCATCAGCGGTCCCCAGACACAGCTTGCATCAAACGATGGCTGGAAGGCATTCACATATCCGTCCGCATCTCTCACAGCTCCGAGGATGACATCCTTCTGCCTGAAATTGGTAAGGTTCTCCGCTCCGATATACACATCCCATCCCTTGAAGCGACGTGTAACCTGCGCATACAGAAGAGGATACATCGGAGTACGGCCGTCCTTATACATGTCCTCCATAAAGTTATACACACGGCATGAACCGTTGAGAGAGGCCGTAAAGTCAAAGATCCACTTGTTGAGGTTGGTTGCATACTGGAGATTCAGCACACCCTTGAACCTGCTGGTCATAGGCTTCTCAACAAGTCCCTGTCCCCTGAGATCGATCTTTGCGTCGGTATATCTGAAAGTTGCCGTGATATTGAATCTCTCTACCGGATCTACAGAAAAGTCAACCTGGAAATTATCCGTATATGAACGTCCTCCGTCAAGGGCATAGAAATGTATCTGATTAAGTCCGTATTCGTAATCCACCACCATCTGCTGGGCAAACTGGGTACGGAAATAATCGAAGCTGACATATGTATTTGATGATGCTCCGAAAGGAAGATAGTATGTAATGTTTCCTCCGAATGTCCATGCATCTTCAAGAATATGGTCATTATACGAGCCCACGAATTCCTTTCCGGTCGAGAACACGCCTATATTGTCGACCAGCGGAGTCGAATAGCGGAGGCCTCGTCCACCGTTCGCCCTGATCACTATCTCGTCAACAGGCATATATTTGAGCGTAACACGAGGAGACACCTTGAAGCCATGATTGTAGAACCAGTCGCCACGAAGTCCGGCAATGAGGGAGAACGTGTCTCCGGCATGATAGGTATATTCTCCGAAGACTCCTGCATTTGCAAGATCGGTAATACCGCTGTCATCCTTGGTCACCATGCCTGCTCCCATCCACAATGAGCGCTTCAGGACCTCGTCATATCTGTCGAATGTTCCGTTCAATCCGAGAGTGAACCTGTGGGAATCGTTCAGGACATTCTGATAGAGAAGGTTGGCAAAGGCAGAGTGCTGACCTGCATCATATATTGTCGCACCAAAGCCTGAATCCATCTTCTGATAGCTGTAGTCGGCAACGAGTGCGATATTCTGGGAATTGTCCTCATTCAGAGGAACTCCGACCTTGAGATATCCGTTCAATGACCTGTTCAGGATATCGGAAGCCCAACGTTCTGCGATGGACTCGACCTGACCTCCCTTACGGTCATCCTGGATGGCACGCACTCCGAAACGCACCTGCACACCATTATCGGCCTGGTAGAGCCAGCGGTTGGAAAGATTGAACTGGAGCATCTTCGGTTCGTCAAGGAAGCCGTCGTTATTCATGTCATGCGCCTCGATATTTCCAGACACATGTCCCAGGATCACCGTGCTCCACTTATAACCCATCTGAAGCGATGAAGCGACATTGAAATCCATCTTTGTATCACTCATCACTGCAGCATTGAGAAAAAGCGGCTTCTCATCCGTCGGCTTTCGGTGCTCCATATTGATCTGTCCGGTCATGCACTCCACGCCGTTGATCACCGACGACGATCCTTTGGCGATCTGGATGCTCTCAAGCCATTGTCCGGGAACATATGAGAGGCCGAACGGAGCTGACAATCCGCGCATTACAGGACGAGTCTCGTCAAGCATCTGTGTGTACACACCCGAAAGTCCGAGGAGACGGATCTGACGTGCCCCGGTCACGGCATCCGAGAAGCCCACAGTGACGCTTGCCGAATTCTCAAAGCTTTCAGCAAGATTACAGCAGGCCATCTTGCAGAGGCCGGCAGCGGAAATGACTTCGGTTCGGATTTCCTTGCCTTTTGACAGATAGTTTCCCATCTGGCGGGAAACAAAGACAGCTGCGTCGAGGCTGTCTGCCCTTTCACCATAAATGCCGGCAGTATCCAATGCCTGTGCACTCTGCGCGGGAGACTGCGCCAATGATGTGATTGCAGCCATAAGGACTGCCAATACTGATATTATTGTTCTTTTCATGATCTTAATTAGTTTGGTTGATTGACTGAAGATTTACCTTCTTCGCCCGCCAGGAACTATCCGGAACAGAATTGCGGACGAAGCCATCATCTGCGGTCAGATACGCCAAACCGACAAGAGGGCCTGACAGTCGCAGGCCCGGAGCACCCCGGAACCGGGTTCATGAATATGCCTTATGATTGATCTGTATGAAACAGAAGATTCTGAAGAACAAAGATCAGGTATCACGACCGGACCACATATCTTCACACTCTGCAAATCTTCACGGGTGTCGTCAGCAGCGACCATACCGGTAAGTTCCAGCATCTGATAGTCATTTGTACAGCAAGGATTGGCCGACAGGGATGGCTGTCCCTGATGATGTTCCGCGACACGCCCGCAGCAAGTGTCTGTGCAATGATCATGAGAACAACATGAAGACTGGCCGCACATATCTTCGGAATGGATGTCCGCACAGGACGTACCTTCCACGAAGGAAACCACAAAACTGCGGCCGCTGCCAGAACATGTATGCACACCGAAACCTATGACACCCACGAGGTACCATATGACCAGCAATGCTGCAAACACCTTTGTAATCAGTCTCTTCATCTCAATCTGCAAAGATATAAATTTATGCCGCAAATATGGGAAGGAATGCAAAATTTTATGTAAGTTTGTATTGCTTAATCCAACAGAAAGACTCGAAATGCGCAATTTTACCCGATTACTTACTATTCTGCTCGTATCTTTTTCTGCAGCATCATGTTATCCATGGGAAAGCGAACTGGAAGAAATCTATGAAGCAGCACAGGACGGCGACCGTCTGTGTCAATTCGCAATAATAAATGAGCACCATAGCTTCGATGACATAGTACCTGAAGAAACCATGCAGGAGTATCTGCAGGTATTCATAAATGAGGGTAACTCAAGGGCGATAAGCCTGGCGACAATCATGGAATTAAAAAAATATGATTCCAGCAGAATGGGAGACTATAACAAATATTCCCAAAGGGTACATTTAAAGTGGTACGACGTGGGTATAAGGCACAACGACCACGAAAGTTACATGGAGCTCGGCGACCATTACATGCACAGGTACAACCAGACGGGTCATCTGCAAGACTCATTGAAGGCAGACGAACTGTATCAGAAGGCCATAGAGGCAGGCAACATGTACCTTCGAATGCAACGTGACATCAAGAAAGGACTTAAGGCCGTCATTACGGGCGGAATCGATTATGGAAGATACAGCTACGAAAATATATTCGACGACAAAGGTCCCATATCAAGACTGGTATCTTCATGTGCATACACATTTGCCTATATTTCAAACAGTGCCACAAAACTGATTTTCACAAAGGAATGGTGGAAAGTCCTGCTGACCTTATTCGGCATGTTGCTCCTGCTGATAATACCGATAGCAGCAATCAAAGGCCTGTTAAGCATAGGACTTCACCCTGGAAAGGAAGGAGAAGGTGTCCCTATCTGGGGCATGATATTCGGATTCTGGAATTCCATGTGTTTCTTTACAGCCGTATCAAAACAAAATATCGTATGGATGAACAATACGACATCATTGATTTTCCATCCGTCAGCATATGGTCTGCAGCAATACCTGTCAATCGTAATGAACTGGATTGCCCTGATATACATCATTGCAGTCATTCTTATATCAATAAGGAACAATCTGGGAAATGAAAGTCTGGGCATGACTGTGAGAAGAATGATCACGTATTGCATAATATTCATCATAAGTTACCTGACAGCAAAAATCGGCGGTTATCTGATAATGGTGGTTATATTAGGTATGGCAGGTGTGATTTTCGCGGCAGGAACTGTAGTTTCCGCTCCTGGAGCGCTACTTTCCGACAGCAGTTCTGATACCGGATCGGACGGCAAAGAATCAGGCAGACGCCCCTATAGAGGCAACTTCTGCTCGTCATGCTATCATTGGAACAAATCCACACATAGCTGCAGAAAGGACCCGGTACACGAAGTCATTACAAATGAATACGAATTCTGCGACCGTTGGATGCCTGACGAGTCTTAACCGTTTTTCAAGACTAAGGATCACAATTCATTGAAATTCAAACTGATTAAAATCTGACTTCAGATGAAAAAAATAAACAGCTACGGTCTCTGCGCAGCCTTGGACATAGAACCGAAGATATTCGAAGAATACATTGAGGGTCTGATAGAAAGGCTGCAGACCCAGCCACAGTTCAGGAATCTTCCTGCAGCGAAAAACTGCCTGGAATTGATGAAAGTCCTCGACAACGGATATGGACTCAGGCAGAACGACACATATCTTGCAGCATCACGATTGCTGTTCAATATGGAACCGCTTCTGATCAGACTGATGGGACTCCCGAATTATTTTCCAGAAGATCCTGTCACCATAGACCCTGTCCGCCTTAAAAACATTCTAGACTGGGCGGCAGGACACAATTATTATGAAAGACCTGCTCAGGACACCATAGGCAAGAACAACACAGAGATTGCCATAGATTCCGACTATTTCAGTCATCTCATCGAGATGTATTACGATGACAAGATCATTGAAATGATCGGGACTCTGACCCAGAGCTTGAGAACGGGAGCATTCCCCCCAATGGCATCAAGTAAAGAGATATCAAGGATAACAAAAGTCCTGCAGACAGACCATATAGTACACATCGACAGGCCGGCGAAATATCAGAAGGAGGGATCGGCATTCAAGAAGCTGATCCTATCTATCTGTCATAAATATGCCGGTTACGAAGAGGCCAATGAACGGGATGAGCACGGAATGTTTGTCATAGACACTGACAAAGCCGCACTTCAAAGCCATCTCAAGCATCTTGCACGTCTGGTATGCGAAGCCAGAAACAGAATTGCCCATGAAGGCCAGATAATTATGGACAACTTTAAGATCAAGGATGCGCTGAAACCTGCATTCATCTTCCTTTCCCTCGCATCCGGACAGCAGAAGAAGCCGCTGGACCGCATACGGAACAGGATATCATACTGTGCATTGAATCCGATTCACGCTTTAGGCCTGGCTATTCCGTTTATAAGAATAGCTGTCATAGTCATAGCCGCATTATGCGTCCTCTGGTGTGCCACCCCTGTACCGCAGGTCCAGAGAATGACATATGACCATATCCAGTCAGGAGGAGCGATGGAGAGACTTTTTGAGGCATTTGCAAAGCAGGACACCACCGCCGCACTCAAGATACATAAGGACGCAAACATAATCCGTGAAACAACAGAAGCGATCAGATAGTCATGAATCTCAAGATATATAACACTCTATACTCATTCACGCAGCAGACGGGACTTCCGGAATTATCCAAGACCACTGTGTACAAATGCTTTGACGAAATAATGCTGGAGAAGTCAAATGCACCCTATATGCACCTGTTCCTGAAAGCCATCAATGATCGCACCGCATCATATTCCGCATTGGAAATGATCCTCGCCGGCCTTCAGGAAATTCTCCCGGGAAAGAACACTGAAAAGAAGCTGAGCCAGCAGATCAGCAGTCTTCGAAGCAGGTTCGACAACGACATCATGTCCCGCATCTTGGCATATATTGAAGAATGCAGGAACAAGCTTACCCATTTCGGAATCATACCAAAGTACGATAATATTCAGAACCTTTACGGTACTGATGAGAACGAAAACTACTTCCGACTGGCCTGTCTGATCATCTATACATCATTCAGATGCCGGGCACTTGACCATAAGCCGCAAAGAATGTCATGGCTCAGGAACCTCATTTACAGATGGCGTGCGACAAGTACCGTCAGCTATGGCAGCATGGAGCGTATTTCGTGGCTTGACGGATTCTTCGGCCTCATACCCAAAACCATTTTCGTGACTTTGGCGATTGCGGTAATAACCGGTATATTAGCTCTGGCATTTGTAATCTTTGCAGCTATATGCGGATTGATAAGAGAATTAAAGGTCGGCGGGGACGATATGGTTAATTTCAACGACATGAATGCCGCACAGGTCAAGGAGTTCGTCATGGACCTGTCGAAGGCAGAAAGATCCTACTTTATAAGCGAACGCCTCCATTCCGTCGAAAGAAATGGAAATTATTATAAGGTAGGAGACACGATAAGGCTCAACATTGACACCGCTACATATGAGCTTTATAAGATGGCCCGCAAAAACTGGCTGCCGAATGCACACAATGCCTGGGGAACACTCACAATGACAACCATAGGACTGTCACACGTACCCGTACTGAAGATTGTGTCGCAGATTCCAAGCCTTCACCTTTATATGAAAGACGGTCCGTTGAGAAAAGACAGGGAAACCAGACAGACTGAAAACTATGACACAATAGAACTCTATTACTCTTGCGACTTGCATATAAGCAAAAACAGTTCAAGTAACGAAATCAGGCAAATCCGGGATTTTGCAAGACATCTGTCGAAAAAGCACAAGGCCGAATATCTGATCATAGGAAAACCGGCAGACGGAAAGGCTGCTGTAGAAAAAGCAAGAAGCGCCTTAAACTCCGCAGGTGTAAGAAACAGTCAGATAAAGATCATATACGACGAACAGATGGCATATTATCCCGCAGAAGTGAAAGTTCGTATCATATAAGGATCCGAAGCGCATAAGAATACTATTTCGGAAATTTCACTATATTTGAACTACATGCAGAATATTCACTGTATAAACTCAAAATAATACATATTATGAAAGATTTTGTAAAAATGACACTCGCCACCATTGCAGGTCTTTTCCTTTTCGGATTTGTCGCAATGTTCATGATGATAGCAATGGTAGGTACTTTTGCTGCGATGGGAGAATCACAGCCGGTAATGCCTCGCGAAGGGGTACTTCAGATTAACATGTCCGGAATGATGCTGGCCGAGCAGACCCAGGAGACTGATCCTATATCCACTCTTTCCGGTGAGCAGAGCATAGCTTCTGTGGGCATCTACAGTGCCATCAAGGCAGTCAATGCTGCAGCAGAAGACCCTGCAGTAAAATTCATCTACATGAAGCCTGACGGGGCATCCGGAGGAATTGCCCAGCTTGAAGAGTTCAGGTCTGCACTGGAGAATTTCCGCAACAGCGGCAAAGCCATCGTGTCATACATAGAGAGTCCGAGCAACGCCAGCTACTATCTTGCATCAGTTTCCGACAAGATCTATATGACCTCATACGATGGAGGAATGAATATGTTCAACGGACTTTCGTCAAGGATGATCTTCCTCAAGGACATTCTCGACAGACTCGGCGTGAATGTACAGCTGATCAGGCACGGCAAATACAAATCTGCAGGAGAGATGTACATACGAAACTCGTCAAGCCCTGAAAACATGGAGCAGAACACAGAGATGATTGAATCCATATGGAACAGCTGGGCGGAAAAGATCGCTGCATCAAGAGAGATATCGGTAGAGGATCTCAACGGAATGCTTGACAACCTCGAGCTCAACTTCCCTGAAGATTTCCTTGCAAAGGGCCTCGTTGACGAACTTCTTACCAGAGAGGAGCTCCAGCAGAAACTCTGCGACCTGTATGTGGCAGAACGCTTCGAGGACATAAAGGCGATCCAGTTCCCAGACTACGCCAAACTCAAGGCTACGGTAAACCTCAAGGCCAAGAATAAGGTTGCAGTGATTTATGCAGAAGGAAACATTGTAGACGGAAACCAGAAGAAGCAGGTAGCCGGAGACAGATTTGCAAAAATCATTGCAGATGTAAGGAAAGACACTACAGTCAAGGCTGTCGTTCTCCGCGTCAACTCACCGGGAGGAAGCGTACTCGCTTCAGAGAAGATCAAGGCAGAACTTGACCTGATCAAGGCAAACGGTATCCCTGTAATAGCGTCATACGGAGATTATGCAGCTTCCGGAGGATACTGGATTTCAGCAAACTGTGACAAGATCTATTCAAACGCAACAACACTTACAGGATCGATCGGAGTATTCAGCATGATACCTGACATAAGCGGTACTCTCAAGAACAAACTCCATGTGAACATCACTCCGGTGAACTCGAACAAGCACGCGGACATGTACAATATGACAAGACCTCTTGACCAAAAGGAACTCGACTATATGCAGGCTTCGGTCGAGAGAATCTACGACGAGTTCACATCATTGGTTTCAGAAGGCAGAGGAATGACTATAGCAGAAGTTGATGCTATCGCACAGGGCCGCGTATGGGCGGGCGCCGAGGCACTTAACATCAATCTCGTTGACGAAATCGGAACCATCGAGGATGCCATCATATCTGCAGCACTGTCCATCGAAGGTGTAACACGTCTGGATGATGTGCAGATCGCAGAATATCCGAAGCCGCTCACCACATTGGAAGTCCTCCTTGAGTCATTTGGCGGAGAAGAAAGCATCTTCGCAGGGACAGCACTCGAAAGCGTTGAAGAAGCGTTCAGGAATTTCAGCACAGAGGAAAGCGGAAAGGTGTTTGCACGCCTTCCTTACGAATTCAGCATCAGATAATCGAGACGGACACGACTGATGTAGAGGACGGAGTCACACGATATCTTTCATCTATCCTGACTCCCGCAACAGCAGCCACATGCCTCTCCTCTACAGACTCCGCAATCATTATCGCAGCCTCTTTCCGAAGGGCATCATATTTAAGGTCAGTGAATAAGTCGCTGACCTTTTTCTTTCCACGCATGCCAAGCGGGACAAGCCAGTCCCCGGCCTGCCACCTGCGCAACACGAAAGGAAAACCGAGTCTGGAGGCATTCATTATCAAGACACCATCATTCTGCTTCAACGGCATATCGGATGACCACTGAAGGGTCTTCACCTCAACAGTATGTCCGTTGAATATATAGATACCGTCAGACGGCACCTCAATGACTTCCGCATCATCCGTACGGGCTCCTGCGGATGATGTGACAACAAGTTCATTCCTACCCGTAATCATAGTATATTCAGCTGCTTCGAACCTTTTTCCCGAGACGGTTCTGGAAGATGTCAGCAGATCCTCAACTGACGCAAGTACGGACGCATTGAAACCATATGGTTCCAATATATAATATAAAAGGTATCTCCAGTGCCTTACATTCAGAAGGGCTGGCAGACTGATACGCACAGCCGACGGACTATGTGTCACCACTGACGGCAGAAGCGCACGGCACCAGTCTTCAACTATATCTCCGGCCGCCGAGAAATATCCCATTTCCCGATTCAATGTACGGACAAAGGACGGATTCATAGCCTCGAATACAGGAAAGACCTCGTTTCTGATACGGTTCCTCTTATAGTCAGACATGGCATTTGTACTGTCCTCACGGTACGGGACCTTATGATAGAACACATAGCCCTCTATCTGGTTGCGTGTGTATCCCAGAAGAGGACGCACAAGGCGTATGTCTTCAGCATCCGGGCAAGGCACAGATGAGACCAGGGACATTCCGGAAAGCCCGCTGATTCCCGAACCACGCAAAAGATTGAGCATCAATGTCTCCGCATTATCATTGGCATTATGGGCCACACAGACTGCCTTGTATCCGTATTGGCGGCATAATCCGGCAAACCAGGAATAACGAAGCTCGCGGGCAGCCATCTCGATGCTCACATTATTTTCACGAGCATATGACTCCGTATCGAAATCTCTGACATGAATGACAATGCCATGCTCCCGTGCCCAGTTCCTCACCATAATTTCATCACCATCGCTTTCCTCACCGCGAAGATGAAAATTGCAATGGGCCATGGCAAACGTCAGACCTCCGCCACAAGACGCGAACATGTCCGCCATACACATCGAATCTATTCCTCCACTGACCGCAAGGAGTACATCAGCTGCCGGAGTCCCCTCAAAACCTGAAGGGACTGACCATTCATTGATCAGTCCCCTCAACTCATACATCTTATCTGCGGATATCATTATTTCTTGCTTGCAATGGTATATGTGAATCCGAATGCGAGAGATTCCTTGAACTGCACTCTCTGTCTTCCGTCCGGATATTTTTCTATATCCTTCTCGTTCTTTATCAAGACCTTGTCATCATATATGAGGTTGGTGGTAATTGTAAACGAGAAATATTTAGCGAGCTTCCAGTCTATACGGTTATCCCAGTTGACACGAAGGTTCTGCGGATTGTCAAGATAGTTAGAGAAGAGCACGACCTGCGTACTGTAGGCGAAATTGTCATTTATGTTGACCTTCGCATCCACCTTCAGCTGGGCACCGAACTCGAAGCGTGCGCTCCTGAGCTGCGAACCGTCTGTAGGGACTCCTTCCGTCTTGCCTTCCCATTCCTTCTTAAGTCCCATGCTGTAGCTCTGCCTGAAGCGGGCATCCTCGACGATCACGAAACCTCCGGTGAGAGGAGCGAAGTTGATGGAGAGCCACTTGGTCGGGATATAGTCGATACCGAGCGCGAGATTGGTATATGCAGGAGAAAGCAGACCGGAAAGCTGGTTACGTGCATCAAGCCAGGCCTTGACCTGATCTCTGCGCGGGAGATCCTCGAGACCTTCCACTGAAGGAGTCTTGTACTCATATCCGGGAGCGAACTGCGACTTGAAGTCATAGTTGGCAGAGAACGAGAAGTTCTTCATCGCAGCCGTCTTGAAGCCCCACTTGCTTTCAAGATATAAACGGTCAGAGCTTTTCTGTATGATAGGCTTCGACGATGCATACAGGAATCCGTAATCAAGCTGAAGACGGTTGTTCCAGAACATGTCGTTCTTCTTATAGTTGGCATTCGCATCGATAAAAGCAGCTAACGAGACTGTGTTGTCTCCACCGGCAGCCCAATTTGTGAGACCTGTCTGACCGAAGTTGAGATTCGTCTTAAGCGAACTTGTCCAATATTTAGGTTTCTCAACCTTCACTTCCACCTCCGGAGCCTCCGAAAGCACCTTTGCGGCTTCTGCTGCCGCCTTCTGTGCATCAGTCTGCGCATAAGCACATACAGACAGGACAGCTGCAGATAATGTTATAAATATCTTCTTCATAATAATATATTACAATCCCCGGTCAGGCCGGGGATATACATTAAACCATAGCGATGCCGACAATCCGCCTTAATAAGAAATAGCAAAAAGAACCCTCTGGCTCGAAGGCTTGCCAGTGTAGATACACTTTCCTTCCTCTACGCAGACAGCACTGTCCACCGGAATACATCTGATGGTAGCCTTTGTCTCCTCCTTGATCTTCTCTTCAGTCTCAGGAGTGCCGTCCCAGTGGCAGAGAAGGAATCCGCCCTTTGTAATCTCTTCCTTGAACTCCTCCCAAGTGTCGACCTTGCGGATGCTTTCGTCACGGAACTTGAGAGCCTTGGCATAGATGTTCGCCTGGATGTCATCAAGAAGAGCTGCGATCACATCGGCAACACCTTCCTGGGAATGCGATGACTTCTCGCATGTGTCGCGACGAGCAAGCTCAACTGTTCCGTTCTCAAGATCGCGGCCACCCATTGCAAGGCGTACAGGAACACCCTTGAGCTCCCACTCCGCAAACTTGAATCCGGGACGGAGAGTGTCACGGCTGTCGATCTTCACGCTGATACCCTTTGCCTCAAGCTCTTTCTTGAATGCCTCCATCTTGTCAAGGATAGCATTGTTCACTGCCTCATCCTTGCCTGTGATAGGAACCATCACAACCTGAATAGGTGCGAGCTTCGGAGGAAGAACAAGTCCGTTATCATCTCCGTGAGCCATGATGAGAGCACCCATCAGACGGGTAGACACACCCCATGAAGTAGCCCATACATACTCCTGCTTGCCTTCCTTGTTTGTGAACTGCACATCGAATGCCTTTGCAAAGTTCTGTCCGAGGAAGTGGGATGTTCCGGCCTGAAGAGCCTTTCCATCCTGCATGAGAGCCTCGATAGTCATGGTATCAAGTGCACCGGCAAAACGCTCGTTAGGGCTCTTGTGACCCACCACTACAGGCACACCCATATAGTTGCGTGCGAAGTCAGCATATACATTCACCATCTTCATTGTCTCCTCTTCAGCCTCCAGACGGGTAGCGTGAGCAGTATGTCCCTCCTGCCAGAGGAACTCCGCCGTACGGAGGAAAAGACGGGTACGCATCTCCCAGCGTACGACATTAGCCCACTGGTTGCAGAGGATCGGAAGATCTCTCCACGAAGTCACCCAGTTCTTGTATGTGTTCCAGATGATTGTCTCTGAAGTAGGACGGACGATCAGCTCCTCCTCAAGTCGTGCAGAAGGATCCACGACAACGCCGTTTCCGTCAGGGTCGGCCATAAGCCTGTGATGAGTGACCACGGCACATTCCTTTGCGAATCCTTCGACATGCTCCGCCTCACGGCTGAGGAATGACTTCGGGATGAAAAGAGGGAAATATGCATTCTGATGACCTGTCTCCTTGAACATCTTGTCAAGCACATCCTGCATCTTCTCCCAGATAGCATATCCGTACGGTTTGATGACCATACATCCTCTCACTGCTGAACGTTCAGCAAGGTCCGCCTTTACCACAAGGTTGTCATACCACTGCGAATAATTGTCCGACCTTTTAGTTACTTCTTTTGCCATTGTATTTTGCTTTTTATTGTTTTTATCTCTATAATTGTAAATTCAAGTAAACCTTTCCGAAGGTTTCCGCATCTAAAGGGAGGGTGCAGGAGCAGCCGCCTTCAGACATGACCTTTAACGGTATGTTTATTGCATATCAAAACAGGTTGCGAAGATACGAAATTATTACAAATAAATAAGGAGAATGACTATGAAAAAGAGTCCGGTACTACTTATTGCAGCAGTCCTCATGTTCGCATCATGCGGTGCTGTCGCGCAGTACGCATCATCCGACAGCGGACAGCAGTTCCAGGACGGCATCTACAGCAATACCCCATCATTGAGAACAAAGGCCGAGAAGGAAGAGGCCGACAATGAAACGCAGGCAATGGTGGAGAAGACACAAGCCTCGCAGATATATCTTTTCGGAGACAGGAAAGATACGGTAATGATACCGCAGGACATGTCAGCCATCATAAGATATGACCAGAAGCTGGGAGGCACTACAGTCACCGTTGGAGAAAATCCTTACGATTGGAGATACGACCTTGAAAACAATTACGGTTACCATTACGCTCCGTTCGGGCTTACGAATTCCTGGTATTGGAGCGTATACCGCTCCCCATGGTACTGGGATTCATGGACCTACAGCCCATGGAGATATCACTATAGCGGATGGTACAACCCATGGTACTACGGTGGATGGTATGACCCATGGTACTACGGTGGATACTGGGGATGGTATGATCCTTGGTACAGCCCGTATCACTGCGGATGGTACGACCCATACTGGGGCCACCACCATCATCACCACCACTACCCCGGATACGGTCCGGGCACAGGAGGAAGCCACAAGGACACATGGCACGGCTTGAGAGGCGAGACTGGCTCTGAAAGAGTATTTGCAAGCGGATCATCGCTGCGAGGAGGCCTGGGATCAAAGAGTACGATAAGCAGAAATGCGACCGGCAAGGGAAGCTCTACGGTTTCTCGCACCCAGTCATCCGGAAGGACGACAGCAGGAAGGACAGCCGTAAGCAGAGGCACTGCAACCGGCACATCAGGTCCTGAAAAAGTGGCTGCAGGCAGAACATCCGTAACAAGGACAGTTCCGGCATCACGAGGCACTGCGACTTCGACATCGTCAGGATCATCATCAAGAGTTGCAACAGCAAGAAAGGCTCCTGCATCCGGCACGGTTTCAAATCACAGAAAGCCGGCCATTACGAACATCCCGGGAAGAACCACTACAAACGCAACCCAGGGAACTGACAGGTATAATGTCAATACAGGAGCGTCATCAAGAAGCACATCAAGCTACGAAAGGAGCTCATCTTCAAGCAGTTCACCAAGCTACAACAGAAGCAGCAGCTCGACATCAGGAAGGTCCGGATTCAGCGGTGGAAGCAGTTCGGGATATAGCAGAGGCAGCTCCGGCAGCAGTTCAGGCGGATACAGCAGGAGCGGTTCATCAGGAGCAAGAAGGTAATTTTCACACCTAAACAGCACGGAAATGAAAAAGACAGTCATAATATTCATATCAATGTTTACGGCAATCTGGGCAAACGCCCAGACCGTCCAGGATGCACTTCTGTTCAGTTCACATGATCACGAAGGCAGTGCAAGGACAATGGCAATGGGAAATGCCTTCACAGCATTAGGAGGAGACCTTGGAGGCGTATCCATCAACCCTGCCGGCAGCGCCGTCGCCAAATACTCGCAGTTTACTCTCACTCCGGCATTGTCAATATCGACCAATACGACTTTGGGAGTATCACCTTATGCAGATGGTTCACTCCCCTACTTTGAGAGGCAGATGAAAAGCAGCAAGACCGGCTTCGGTCTGCCGAATTCCGGCCTTTCATTCAACTGGGACACACACAGGAGATCGGGACTGAAGAACATGTCGTTCGGTTTCATCATCAACAGGACAGCAAGCTGGGGAAACGACATATACGCCCAGGGCACCAATTCCACCACATCATTCATGGGCGAGATGGCATATGACGCTACAGTCAACGGGTATCTGGGCGCACAGCTCGGAGGCGACAACGCATATAACAACATGCCATGGAAGCCAGTCACAGGCTATCAGAGCGGAATGATCTCCACATATGGCGGCCATGACGACCAGTTCGTGGGAGCCAGCGAAGTGATCTTCGACAACGGAGAGATCGCAGTCGGAGGTCCCCTTGAGCAGACCTTCGGAAGCCTTGAGACAGGCAGCAAGTACGAATACATCTTCAATGTAGCGGCCAACATATCCGACATGATATACATCGGAGCGAACTTCGGAATCACGTCGATGGAATATAATTACGACCAGTATTTCATTGAACAGGCCGTGGATCCTGCCGATTTCGAGATAGCGCTAGACAACGGAGACAAGATGTATTTCAATGATATGCTGTATCAGTATTCCTACAGTGCAAACGGAACAGGATACTACGCCAAGCTGGGAGCAATATTGACTCCTGTATCATGGCTGCGCATCGGAGCCGCAATACAGACACCGACCATCACCGATATTTCAGAAGCATGGAGCGAATATGGTGAGACCCGTTATGATGACCCGGACTATGATGCATATGTTGAAAGCCCCGAAGGTCGCAACAGCTACTCCATGACTTCACCGTTCAGGGCCAACCTTGGTATTGCATTGACACTCGGGTCACTGGGAGCATTAAGTGCAGATTATGAATACTGCGACTACGGACAGATGAAATATGTCGCTACAGGAACTGACAGAAGTTATTTCGAATCAGTAAATGCAGACATCAGGGACACGATGGGAGCCGTTCACGCATTCAGGTTAGGCGCAGAAGTGAAGCCTCTTTCAGGGCTTGCGGTCAGAGCAGGATACGGAGCATCAAATTCTGCTGCCACATATGACGACAGCCTCATTCATAACCTCTCCTTTGGTCTGGGATACAGCAGCAAAGGCTCGTTCTTCACTGATTTCGCAATCAGAAGGACATTTCTCGGAAAGGAATATTTCATGCCGTACGCCGATTACATTTTCAACAATGACGGCAGCGTTAACGAAAATGCATATGCTCCAGAGATAGAAAACAGCAGGAAGCTCTGGAAGGTGCTCCTTACATTCGGATGGAGATTCTGATGACCTACCTGAGGTTCTTGAGATAAAGTATACTGTCAGGACCTTCATTGAAAAGAAGATCCATTATGGACAGATCCGACTTGAAACCGTATTTCCCGGCAAAGACCTGGAAGTACGGTTTTTCCAGTCCCAGGTCACGGAGAATGGTATGCGTCCTTTTCGGATGTATCGTCTCACGAAGGTCAGCGTACAGCACCGGATCCACTTCACGACTATAATCCTCCGTTACACGGATATCCACTTTAAGCCCCGTTTTTTCAACGAAGAACCTGATCAGATCCATATTGAGGTCGAAAAGCTTTTCCGGTTTCCGGTTCATGATCTCGAAGAGTTCATCCTGATAATATTCGAAATAAGCCGACGTCCGGTAGGCGGAGACGATGGCTCTCTGATGCTGCTGGAGCCATGGAGTCGAATAATCGACCTTGATATCAGATATCGGCAGTTTATGAGTTCCACCTTCGTGGATTATGGGAAAAGTAAGATCCTCGACTCCCCCGGCTGCATAGAAACGGCAACGGTTGCGGTACGACTGCTTCTGATAATTCTCACAGCCTTCAATATAAACGACAGACGGTGACAGTTCCATAGGACTGCCGCCGTCTCGTCTGTCTTTCAGACCTTCCATATCCTCTGCCATTGCAGCAAAATAGGATACGGGAGGAAAATATGCTGTTGTTAAAAGCTTGGCCACCTTTTTAGTCTATGTTGCCCTTCACATCAGAGTTGAGACCTCTGATGATACCTCTCTTGGAGTTGCGGATGAAGTTGACGATGGTATCTCTTTCCTCTGTTTCAGGGAAACCTGACTCGATCTTCGCGATTGCATCGGAGAAGTTGGCTCCAGCATTGTAGATGATGTCATACATATCCTTGATGTTGCGGATCTGGTCAGATGTGAATCCTCTTCTGCGCAGTCCGACGATGTTCACGCCGGCATATGTCAGAGGATCGCGGCCGCAGAGCACATAAGGCGGCACGTCCTTGTTGATCTTGCATCCGCCTCCGACAAAGGCATGCTTTCCGATTCTCGAGAACTGATGAGCAACCGAACTTCCTCCGATAGTAGCCCAGTCATCGACATCTGTCTCGCCTGCAATACCCACATAGCTTACAAGGATACAGTTGTTGCCTACCGTACAGTCATGAGCGACATGAGTATATGACATGAGGAGCACATTATTGCCGATCTTTGTCACGCCTCTTCCGCTGGCCTTTGTACCACGGTTGATGGTAGCACACTCGCGGATATTGACATTATCACCGATCTCGACATATGTAACCTCGCCGTCGAATTTAAGATCCTGCGGCACTGCGCCGATCACAGCCCCTGGAAAGACAGTACAGTTCCTGCCCATCTTCACATAGTTGAAGATGGTGGCATGAGGAAGAATCCTGCAACCGTCGCCTATTTCTACAAATTCCTCAATATATGCGTAAGGTCCCACCTCTACATTCTCACCGAGCTTTGCATTAGGATGCACAGTCGCGAGCGGATGAATATTTGCCATATCTGTATTTATTATTTGTTCATTTATAATATGCCACGAACCTTTTTGGCAGCCGTGGTGTTTATGCCATGTCCGGCCCTTTCCGCAGTCACCTTCGCCTTCAGGAATCCGCCGCACAGACGAAGGTCACCGATCAGGTCAAGAAGCTTGTGACGGGCGCATTCGTTCGGGAAACGGAGAACAAGATTGCTAAGGTAGCCGTCTTCACGGACCTCGAGTGCCGGCACATTGAAGAGGGAACTCAATCTCTCAACCTGCTCTCGTGTAACGGTATGCTCCACGATAACGATGGCATTGTCAACATCGCCGCCTTTGACAAGGTTGTTGTTGAAAAGGTATTCAATCTCATGGAAGAAGACAAAAGTCCTGCATTTGCCGATCTCTTCCGCATACACGACCGAAGGATCCCAGGTTGCATACTGGACTCCAAGCACTCTTGAGTTGAAGTCGATCTTGATGTCATAAGAAAACTCGTCGGCCGGCTCGATACGCACCAGCGATCCCTTCTCCTCATTCACGATCTCTATAGTCTCCTTTATCTCCACATATCTCCTCGGAGCATCCTGGAGCTCGAAGCCGTCATTCCAGATAGCGTCCACATAAGGCTTGGCACTTCCGTCAAGAATCGGCACCTCAACATTATCTATATCAATCAGCGCATTATCGACCCCCATGCCGGTAAGGGCAGAAAGCA
Source organism: Bacteroidales bacterium (assembly GCA_017550025.1). GTDB lineage: Bacteria > Bacteroidota > Bacteroidia > Bacteroidales > UBA932 > Cryptobacteroides. The sequence continues at coordinate 40,664 of JAFYLU010000044.1, forward strand.
CATGTTCTATTGTAGAGACAGAAGCATCACCCGATGAAATTGTCGTACTCCTGGCTGTGCTTGATACATTTTCCGCCAACGCCTCAACAAAAGCGTCCTCTCCTATATCTGTTCTTCTGAATATTATTCCCGTGTCTACGGCTGCAGGCTTTATCACCATCTTCGCCACCCTTCCGGTATGAAGTCCTTTTCCTTCAAATGAGTAGCATTTCTTTAATGTCTGTTGCAATTGCATCTCTTTTCCCATTCCTTTTTTCTCACACGGACGCTCCATCTCGGAGAGTCCGATTCACTTTAGCCCGCAAAGATAGTGATATTTTTTGTATATTCCTATTTACCAGCTTTTTTAAAGACAGCATAACTGCGCAGGAACTGCTTGAGAGGGAATGCAGGAGAACCCATGAGCACCTGTCCTTCCTCCTTGATCTTGCCCATGACACCTGACTGGGCTCCGATTGTCGTATTGTCAGCGATTGTTATATGTCCGGCGATACCGACCTGACCGCCTATTATGCAGTGACGGCCTATCTTTGCCGATCCGGCAACGCCCGTAAGCGAAGCCATTACGGTATCGGGACCGACCTCGGCATTATGAGCTATCATGCAAAGGTCATCGATCTTCGTACCCTTTCCCACAACGGTAGATCCCATCTGCGACTTATCCACACATGTATTCGCTCCGATTTCCACATCATCCTCAATAATGACATTGCCGGTGTGCTCTATCTTCTTCCATGTTCCGTCCTCGAGAGGTGCGAATCCGAATCCGTCAGCACCGATCACGGCATTTGAATGAATGATGACATTGTTTCCTATCACCATGCCGGGATAAATGCGCACTCCGGGATATATGATGCAGTTTGAACCGATCTTCACATCATCTCCCACATACACATGTTCGTATATCTTGGTGTAGTCCCCTACCCGGGCGTTGCGTCCGACATATGCAAAGTCTCCCACATATACCTTCCTTCCTATCTTCGCGCTCCAGCGCACTCTGCTGCGAAGACCTCTGTAACGCCTGAAAGAGCGCTTCTTCGCAGTGTAATGGTCGAGAAGGGCAGCAACAGCCGCATATGCGTCATCCACCCGGATCAGAGTGGCCGAGACAGCATTCTTCGGCTCAAAAGACTTGTTGACTATGATTATATCCGCCGTGCAGGTATAGACATACTGTTCATATTTAGGGTTTGCGAAAAAGCATATGGCACCGGGCTTTCCGCTCTCGATACGGGCAAATGTCGAGACCACGGCTTCAGGATTGCCGTCAACCGTTCCGCCGAGAAGCTCGGCAATCTCTTTTGCTTTGAATTCCATGATATTGCAGGGTCAAATTTTGTATATTCTGTTTTTTTTCGTACATTTGCATCGTGAGAATGATTCAGGGGGCAGGATTGCCCCCTTATTTTATGCATTTACAGGAAGCGAAATGAACATAGCAGACATCATTGATGCCATCGGCGGCGAAATAGTTGCACGCGGATGTTTCATTGTTGACATCTCAGTCAGCAAAGATAACGATATTGTCTTAACAATCGAATCGGAAAATGGAAAAATTGAGCTTGACGACTGTGTTTCGCTCAGCAGATACTTCGAAACGAAGTTTGACAGAGAGAAGGAGGACTACTCGCTTACGGTAAGTTCTGCCGGACTCGACCAGCCTTTCAAGGTGTACAGGCAGTATCTCAAGGCAATCGGAACGAAGGTAGAAGTATCTCTCAAGGGGGGAAAGAAGATGGTTGCTGTACTGGAAGCAGCCGACGAGGAGAGCATAACCTTGAAGTACTCCGTAAAGGAAGCTGTCGAGGGCAAGAAGAAAAAGGAGCTTGTGGAGCATAATGACCGCTTCACCATGGATCAGGTCAATGCAGTGAGACCGTTCATCGAATTCTCCTGATTGCATTAACGAAGAATAATCAACAAAACATAAATATAATGGAAAAGATTGAACTTAAAGACGCATTTGCAGAGTTCAAGAACCAGAAGAACATCGACAGGCCCACTATGATGGGTGTGCTCGAGGATGTGTTCAGGACTCAGATCACAAAGACCTACGGATCGGCAGACAACTTTGACATCATCATCAACATCGACAAGGGAGACTGCGAGATCTACTGGAACAGGGAAGTTGTGGAGGAGGTTGAAGACCCTAACACACAGATCGCGATCGAGGATCTCGAGGATGACGACTACGAACTCGGCGAGACTTTCGCAAAGAAGATCGAGCTCAAGGACTTCGGTCGCCGCGGTATCCTCAACATCCGCCAGAACCTCCAGGGACGCATCATGGACATCGAGAAGGCCAACCTCTACAACAAGTATGTGAAGAAGATCGGCGAGATCTTCACAGGAGAGGTTTACCAGACATGGGCAAAGGAAGTCCTCATTCTTGACGAGGACGGCAATGAGCTCCGTCTTCCTAAATCAGAGCAGATCCCTGGCGAACACTTCAAGAAGAACGACACCGTACGCGCAATCATCAAGAGCGTGGAGATGAAGAACAACACAACTCCATACATCGTTCTTTCACGTACTACACCTGACTTCCTCGAGAAGCTCTTCGAGCACGAGGTACCTGAAATTCTCGACGGCCTCATCACTGTCAAGAAGGTTGTCCGCATCCCGGGTGAGCGTGCAAAGGTTGCCGTAGAGTCTTATGACGAAAGAATCGACCCTATCGGAGCATGTATCGGTGTAAAGGGTGCCCGTATCATCGGTATCGTACGCGAGCTCCGCAACGAGAACATCGACGTTCTCCAGTGGACAAACAACACACAGCTCCTCATCCAGAGAGCCCTCAATCCTGCAAAGATCTCATCCATCATCCTCGGAGGAGAAGAAGACAAGATCAAGGTATACATGCTTCCTGACGAAGTCAAGAAGGGTATCGGTAAGGGCGGCTGCAACATCAAGCTTGCAGGTATGCTCGTAGGAAAGGAAATCGAGGTATGGAGGGAGCTTCCGAAGGAAGATCTTGAGGATGAGGAAGATGTACTTCTCGGAGAGTTCGATGACGTTATCGACGCATGGATCATCGAAAGACTTCAGAGCATCGGCTGTGACACTGCAAAGAGTGTTCTTGCGCTTTCTGCAGCAGATATCGCCAAGAGGGCTGACCTTGAGGACGAGACCGTAGAGGAGATCATCAGCATTCTCCGTGCGGAATTTGAAGATGAAGAGTAAAAATAAATAAAGGGGTAATATAATGGCAGAAATCAGATTAAGTAAACTTACAAAGCAATTCAGCATCGGACTTGCCAGACTCGTTGATTTCCTCAACGAGAAGGGAGCCAATGTGGAGATGAATCCGAACGCAAAGGTTTCGGATGAGTTCCTCCCGGCCATCGAGGCGAAGTTCGGTGAAGACCTTAAACTTAAGAAGGACTCGGAAAAGGTTACGATCAAGCTCAAGGAGATAATTGAGATGGGATCGAAGAAGAAGCCGAGCCAGGAAGAGGAAGAGGCACCGGAAAGAGAAGTTGTCATAAAGAGCAACGTGCTCAACACAGAGCTTCCGAAGCCTCAGCAGCCGGTGGAAGAGAAGCCGGCCGTACAGGAGCCAGAGCCAGTAAAGGCAGAACCGGCAAAGGAAGAGCCGGCTCCGGTTCAGAACGAGGGAGGACTGAAGATCATAGACAAGATCGACCTCTCACAGTTTGACAAGAAGACTTCGGCAAAGGAGGAGAAACCGGCAGAAGCACCAGCAGTTGCAGAGCCACAGACCGCCCAGACCCCAGCGGAAGAGCCTGCAAAGCCTGTAGAGCCGGAGACTCCTGCAGTTCAGGTGAAGGAAGAACCGAAGGCAGAAGAAAAGCAGCAGCCTCGTGAAGTGAAGATCGAGGTGGAGCGTCTCGCAGGCCCGAAGGTAGTTGACAAGATCGACCTCTCGCAGTTCGACAAGAAGAAAAAGAAGAAGAGAGAGAGAATCGGCAAGGAAGGCGGAAGCCAGAAGGTCGATGTAACAAAGGTCGAGGCTGACAACAAGGTGAAGAAGGACAAGAACAATAACAAGGGAGGCCAGAACCAGCAGAACAACGGACAGAAGCAGCAGCGTCCTAACAACGACCAGCAGCAGGGCAAGAACGCAAAGAAGAACCGTCGCGACCGTGGCGGTGACAAGTTCAAGCCTATGACAGAGGCCGAGCAGGAAGAGATGCAGAAGGAGATCCAGAAGCAGATCAAGGAGACATATGCCCGAATGAATGAGAACAAGAAGGGCAACTTCGGAGCAAAGCACAGAAAGGAGAAGAGAGAGCTCGCATCGCAGAGAATGCAGGAAGAGATGGAGATGCAGGAGCTCGAACAGAAGGTTCTCAAGGTGACCGAGTTCGTGACTGTCAACGACCTCGCGACCCTGATGAACAACACTCCTGTAACGAAGGTGATCGGAGCCTGCATGAGCCTCGGTATGATGGTATCTATCAACCAGAGACTTGACGCAGAGACTCTCGTCCTCGTTGCTGAAGAGTTCGGATATGAGGTAGAGTTCGTCACTGCCAACCTTACAGATGCCATCGCACAGGGTGAGGGTGAGGATACAGAGGAAGATCTCCTCCCTCGTCCACCGGTCATCACTGTCATGGGACACGTTGACCACGGTAAGACTTCCCTCCTCGACTACATCCGTAAGGCTAACGTGATTGCCGGTGAGGCCGGAGGTATCACACAGCACATCGGTGCATACAACGTGGAACTTCCTGACGGTCAGAAGATCACATTCCTCGATACACCTGGACATGAGGCCTTTACAGCCATGCGTGCCCGTGGTGCAAAGATGACAGACGTTGCCATCATCATCATTGCGGCTGACGACTGCATCATGCCACAGACAGTGGAAGCAATCAACCACGCACAGGCTGCCGGCGTTCCTATGATCTTTGCTATCAACAAGATAGACAAACCGGGAGCAAATCCGGAAAAGATCCGTGAGCAGCTCTCGAACATGAACATCCTCGTTGAGGACTGGGGCGGAAAGTACCAGTGCCAGGAGATTTCGGCAAAGCAGGGTATCAACGTAGATCTTCTCCTCGAGAAGGTTCTCCTTGAGGCTGAAATGCTCGAGCTGAAGGCTAACCCGAACCGCAGGGCAACAGGAGCAGTCATCGAGTCATCACTCGACAAGGGCCGCGGTTATCTCGCGACAATCCTCGTCCAGAACGGAACAATGAGAGTGGGTGACGTGATGCTTTCAGGATGCTACACAGGACGCGTTAAGGCCATGTTCAACGAGCGTGGACAGAAGGTGGAGGCAGCAGGTCCTTCAACACCGGTATCTGTTCTCGGTCTTAACGGAGCCCCTACAGCCGGTGAGACATTCAACATCATGGCAGACGAGAAGGAGGCAAAGGACATCGCCAACAAGCGCGAGCAGCTCATCCGTATCCAGGGCATCAAGACACAGAAGCATATGACTCTCGAAGAGATCGGCCGCCGTATCGCGATCGGAAACTTCAAGGAACTCAACGTCATTGTCAAAGGAGATGTGGACGGTTCTATCGAGGCACTTTCAGACTCTATCATCAAGCTCTCTACAGAAGAGGTACGCGTAAATGTGATCCACAAGGCTGTGGGTGCGATTTCAGAGTCAGATATCCTTCTTGCAGCAGCATCAGATGCCATCATCATCGGTTTCCAGGTGCGTCCTATGCCATCTGCCCGCAAGCTTGCTGAAAAGGAAGAGATCGAGATCCGACTCTACTCTGTCATCTACGACTGTATCAACGAGCTCAAGAGCGGTATCGAGGGTATGCTCGAGCCTGAACAGAAGGAAGTTGTCACAGCTACAGCAGAGGTTCAGGAGACATTCAAGATCTCAAAGGTCGGCACGATTGCAGGATGTATCGTACGCGAAGGCAAGCTCCACAGATCTGCAAAGGTGCGCGTGATCCGCGACGGTATCGTGATCTACACCGGAGAGCTCGGCTCACTCAAGAGATTCAAGGACGATGTCAAGGAAGTGGCTATGGGTCAGGACTGCGGTCTCAACATCCAGGGTTACAACGACATCAAGGTCGGCGACGTGGTCGAGGCATACACAATCGAAGAGATCAAGAGGACTCTGTAACAATCACTGACATACAGCAAAAAAGGTCTGCAGCTTCAATAGCTGCAGACCTTTTTTGTTAGAAAACAAATATCCAGAACCTTAGTCTCTTGAGTTGCTGCCGGAGAAGTATTCATCCGGAACGTCAATCACATATGGTTCATAATAATTGCCAGAGGCATCCTTGTAAACCACATATACCTTGTCAACATCATCTGTA
>JAFYLU010000045.1 GCA_017550025.1 Bacteroidales bacterium
AGCGTGTTGATGGCATCCGGTGTGCCTGGGCTGTTCTTTTCCGATACTTTAGTCTTTATGGTTGGAACGGAAACGGAAAGTGAAACCATCTCATCCGAAAAGTAATGATCTGTTTTTGGAAGATTATCGTGACAAGCCGATGCTGTCATGACTGCAAGAACAGCCAGTATGGTTCTGATATTCATGATTGTTTTCATTATGGATTCTCCTATATCGTTATGTAAGCCCGGAGGTGCCGTCTCCGGGATCACATTAACAACAATATTTATTAACTATTCTTAACCTATGAAAAAACTGTTCTTTATGAAATCTAATCCTCCCGGCACTGGAAAATTTCTTGCGGGTCATCCTTGATCTCGAACGGTACATACAATGTCTGCTTCATGTACTCGTTGACCATGTCGATGACCAGTAGGTGTTTGCCTGGACGGCATTGAACGAAGACGAATCCGTTGCCCCTTTCTTTTCTGGTGAAGTTCTTTACGAAATGATTCCGGCTTACGTTTCGCTGCAGATCGCATAGTGCGATGTCAGATCCGTCTGCCATCCGGAAGAGCACGTGATAGTCTCCCTCCCATAGATCCCTGCATCCGACGATTACCAATACGTACATGCGTGTTTCTTCATGTTGACTGACCTCGGCTCCGAAGCAGGTCTCGTATGGTGAATTCCTTCTTGCCCTTTTGGCGATAATATGTATGATTGCTATTACCGCAATCAATGAAAAGACTATCAACAATGTTACACCGATAATCTCGTTAAATATGCTTAATATATTGTAAACCATATTACAATGCGATTGAAGTTGTTCCTGATGAATTCTGCTTGCCGTTAAGCGTCATGGAACCGATCTGGTTCTTTACTCTGAGTGTCACCCCTGTGACCTTCTCTCCGGAGATGTCTACCTTGAGCGTCTCCTCCTTGAGGACGTAGTATTTTCTCTCTGTTCCGGTTACCTCATACCATTCTCTTCCGGAGTCTTCTCCGCCGGAACCGGGATCGTAGAAGTACTCAATCACATCGCTCATCACGTATGATCCGGTAAGCTTGGTGACAAGCGCATCCCTGTCGATGAGAGTGACGGAGTTGCCGCCGTAGATTCCCGAAGCCGTATTGCTGTCGCTCATGGTCTTGGTCTTCGTCTCGTATCTGGTCTCGCCCCAGTACCCAGGGTCGTAGATGGCGATGGTCGTCTGTCCCTTGACCGTCAGGGAAGTGACGAACTTCAGGGATATATCGTATGGATTGGAGCCGATTTCAGCTATATGCTTTCCGGAGTTCTCGTTGTACTTGAGGGTGATGTCGATGTACGGATGCCTTACCGGTTCGGAATAGCTTACGCTGGTCTTCTCTACGGTATATCCGTCTGTCAGCTGGACCGAGACGTCATGCTTGCCGGGCCTTGTGGTCGGCAGCGTGTACCTGAAGATCGGGTTCTTGGAGAAGTTCACCTTAGGTGAAGCTATTGTCTTCCCGTCCAAGATGATTGAAGCGTTGTATTCGGTGGCGGTGTCTCCCTCCTTGAGAGTCAGCATCATCACCGAACCGCTTCCGCCTGTCTCCATCTCTGCATGGATGGAAAAGGGGAGAGCGTCCACAGCGTAAGGGATCTCGAGGGTCTGGGAGTAGTTCCTGGTGCTGATGATCATCTTCATCATGTGCTTTCCCTTCTCCGCCCTAGACAGGTCGTACGACCTGATGGTGGCATCCTTGAAGTCTTCCGTGAATGACGCTCCCTTCTCCTGGCCGCTGATGTCCTTCAGCTTAACCGAATGGCCGCCGTCGACGGTATAGGATATCGTGTAGACATCATCACGTGAACCTTCGAGAAGACTCAGGAAGAGGATGTGCGAGAGGTTCTCCGCATCATACTCGATATCCGCCTGCATCCTGAACGAGTAGTCGTTCACCTTGTAGGGGATGTCCGCCTTCTGTGAGAATCTTGATGAGCTGATCTCAAGGTTCAGGGTGTGCTCTCCGGGTTCCTGCACGGAAAGCGTGTAGGTCTTCACCACTTCATCGGTGAAGGTCTCCTGATAGGTCTTCCTGGGCTCCTTGTTGTCTACTGTGAACGCGATGGTATACGTGTCCGTAGGAGAGCCTTCCTTAAGGGTCACTTCAAGTGAATGGGTCAGTGTGCTCTCGTCAAAGAGCACCTTCGTGTCGAATGCGAAGGAGAAGTCCTCGACAAGGTAGGTCACAGCCAGAGACTGCGAGTACTCCGGAGTCGAGATGTCCAGGCTCAGGGTGTGTTCGCCCGGAGCCGTCTTCGAGATGGTGTAGCTCTTGACTGCCACGTCGCCGAAGGTTTCCTTGAGCGAGCCCTCGTGTGTCATCCCGTTCATGTCGGTCAGCGATACATTCGCCTCTCCGTCAAGAGTGAACGCAACCTTGTACTGGTTGCCTTCAGCTCCGCTCCTGCGTGTCAGCGTCAGCCTGTGCTCGTCCGCCTGGCTGTCGTAGGTGATCTCGGCGTCGAACTCGAAGGAGTGGTCTGTCACCGCAAACTCATGCACACATGAGCATAGGAGGAGCGTGACAGCAGTCAGGAGTATGTTACTTATCGTCTTCATCGTTCACGTGTTTATGTTTCTTGAGTCTCTCTTTAACCTCATTCATGAATGGCATAACGAACAGTTCGGCCGGTATGACGGTGATATGCGACACGTCCACCTGCGGAATTCCGGAATAGATGCCCTCCATGATTTCGTGCATGAATTCCATGGCTCTTTCTTCTGATCTGAAATAGAATCTCTCCACGAATCCTCCGATGAAGAAGGTCAGCATGGCCTTCTCATAATCGAAGTTTATCTCCTGGCATTCTTCCAATTCCAATGTCTTGTAGTATGTGATGATTTTCATAACGATGGTAATGAGAGTTAAATGTTGATCGGTCTGTCGAAGTCGAACAGATGCTGGGCATACTGCTCGATCTTCTGGGCTGTCTCTATCGGCCATGATGATTCGAGGTCGCTGAGACTGATGCTTGCGGCACAGGCGTTGCGTCCCTGGAGGATGCGTCTGTATGCTTCCCTGGCATCGCTTCCGTCGCGGAAGACAAGAGGAAGCTGGAGGCATCTCTCGTCGATCTCTGTCTTGACCCTGAAGCTGATGACGCCGAAGGTCTCGTGAAGGACTGCGGCTTCATAGTTGCCGAAGTCAATGCTTGCATGTCGTAGAAGTATCTTCATATCGGTTGTGTGTTAGTTCCTGTTTCCATCTCTCAGTCTGATGTAGAGCTCGAGGCTGAACCATGCCTCTCCCATGAACTCGTACTGAGGGTCATCGTTGTAGACCGCGTTCCGGTACTCGTTGTAGAACCGCCTGGTGTCGCAGGCGTTCTCGAAGAGTATCGGCAGCTGCAGCTCTCCCTCCATGCCCTTCGGCCTGTGGATGAAGTAGACCAGATTGAGCCTCTCGTTGATGATGCAGTTCCGGAACAGGGAAGTGTCAAGCGGGTATTTGTCGATGATGACTAGCATGGTCCGTAAGATTTAGAAGATGTACTGGATGGCCACGCGTATCTCGTCGGGCATGATGAACCACTTGCCGCCCTTGTCTGTGATCCTTCCGCAGGAAGGGCAGGCATATGTGACGTAGCTCTTCTGTCCTCCCCACAGGGCCAGACCGAAGTCCAGGTTCAGGCTCTCGTGGATCATCAGCGAGTAGCCGGCTCCGGCACTGATGCCGAACGCGTCGCCCTCCTCGGTCCTGGGTGAGATGATGCCGCCCCTGTTGTACTCCTGGTACTGGGCCATGCAGCTGACCCACCAGCCGGAATAGATGTGCCACGGCCAGTAGCGTACTCCCAGGGCGTAGGTCTGATGCTTGTTCTGCATCTGCTTGGACACGTCCCCCTTGTGGAAGATCCAGGGATTGTATCTGGCCGAAGCCTCTACTGTGACCCTTCTTCCGACTCCGGCAGAGAGCTCCGCATTGAGCGTTCCCAGACTGACGTAGTCCGCCAGGTTGGTGGATGCGGCCCAGTTCTGAGCCGAGGCCGAGATACCCAGGGCCATGCCGGCGATAAGTATGAGGATTATTCGTTTCATTGCTGTATGGTGATGTTTTGAATGATTTGTCTAGGAAAGGCAGATGCACTTCACAGCGGATCTGCCCTGATTGAATACTGTGTGAATGCCCACTTGAAAAGCGGGTTTTGTGTTGAGAATTAACACATCGAATGAATAAGTTACCTTGCTATATGTTGACCTTTATTCCTGCCTTCAGATGCAGCTTCAGGATCTCTGCCTTCGATGATATGCTCACCGGCATCCTCGCCTCCAGCGTCAGCGCGACCGTCCTTGCGATGAAGAACTCCGATGCCACCGAGGGTGCGACGCCATAGATGAACGTTCCCTTGCCCAGTCCGGTGTCGATATACGACGGCAGCCTCCTGAGAGGGTCGTAGACCTCCCAGCCCAGGAACACGCCGCCGCCCACGTACAGGTTGACGCTGCGCGCTCTGGTGGCAGCGGCCCTGTACATGTAATCGGCTCCGACATTGATCGGTATGTATCCTAGCTGATGACCGGTTGCAAGTGAGATGAAGTCCGGGGTTACGTTGATCCACCCGGCTATGTATGAGTCCAGCAGATAGCTTCCGAAGGAGAGTTCGCCTCCTGCCGGCAGCCGCGGATCTGCTGAAAGCGACGCCTGCGCGCCGACGTGCAACTGTCCCTTCATCGTCCTCTGGGCAGATGCCGCCTGAGAGGACGCGAAGAGGACGAAACAGCCGATCAGGATGGACCTGACAATGCCTCTAATTTCAGTCTCGTTTGACATAACTTTTAAACCTTGCTGTCGGCAAAGTTAAAAGAAACTAATTTTATTGCCAAATAAAACTGAAATGAAATAAGGTCGGGAAGTCCGTTATAGAATTCTATTCTATAAGATTTTTTTTGTGTGATCGCTGAGCTTTCCGATAAGGGAATTGATGCACCATCCGCACGGATTCCGCTTGCCTCTGCTCTTGGCCTTTATCATGGCAAGCTCATAGAGGAAGTCCAGATGCTTCTGGCATTCCATGAAGAGGGCGAGGTTGTTCCTGATGCCGGTATCCGTGAATCCGATATCGGTGAGCATCTGTCTTTCCTCGCGTGTCAGTGCCGCTGAAGGATATTTGCGCAGTGTGGATCTGTAGAACGCGTCAGGAGCTTCCTTGTCGCTCTGGCGGACAGGGAAGAACATCAGCCGGTCGATCCTCTTGCCCTCCTTGATGCATGTGTACTCGAAGGTGACGGGAGACTTGCGGTCCAGCTCTCCCTTGGCCGACTCGACCACGTACCTTATGAAGTCCTTGGTGAGGGCGTACTTGCCCTCCAGGTTGAAGATCTTCCTGAGGGACTCAATGGTGTAGATGATCGGATCGGTCTGCGATGCCAGCAGCTCGTAGAAGCGCATCGAATAGGAACTCTCAAGTGTGAAGGCGACGTTGATGTCGTATCTGGCAAACCCGCGTGAGAAGTCCAGCAGCACGTCCCACACCTTGGAGTTGACGATGAACGACACCATGGACGAGCGGAGCTGGATCTTCGGATTGGCGATGATGGAGAAGCACTCCCAGACCTCCTCGTCCTTATAGGTGAAGGTCTTCTGGTGGAGCGACTTCAGGGCCTCCTTGATGCGCGTATGGTTCTTGTCATCCTTGTCTGTAAGGAAGTAGGAGATGGGCAGCTCGATCAGAAGGAACCCCTTCAGCGAATGGTCGATCTTGAAGAGGTTGTCCGCCAGCTTCACGCCCTCGATCTGACTCTGGGCAAGCTTCACCAGGTTATAAAGCACGCGTTTCTCATACACATTGAAGTCATATAGGGCCGTGGTGGCGATATACGACTGGACGACTTCGCGGGAAGCCCTCTCTCTCTCTTCGACTGTGATCTTATGCTGGTTCTTTCCGGACACGGCTGGATTGTTTTGCGGGCAAATGTATGTAATTTATTTAACAAAACAATTAGTATTATTTAACTACCGATTAATTTTCATCTGACCGGATGTATTCAAAAACTCCTCTTTGAAACGATGGAATGCGACAGGAGTATTCGATAACTCCCATTTGGGAGTTAAGCATGTATATCGAGATGCTCAAAACCCCGAAAACCAGTGGGAAAGGCGGTATTCAAGAACTCCTTTTTGGCAAAAGAGGAAAACCTTAGGATATTTTCCCATTTCAAAAATCACGTATTCAAAAACTCCTCTTTTGATATCCGAAATGTATTCAAAAACTCCCATTAACGTATTCAAAAACTCATAGTTTGAGAAATTCTGCCGCTGCAGCTCCCTGGATGACAGTGCGTTGCAAAGGAAAATGCAAAACCGATAGCATATATAATAAGCTATGCTATATAGCAATAAGCATAATAGGGGATGCTGCAGGTGAAAGGGAAAAAGATCAGGCCTGAAGGCCTTTGGCCCCGAAAATCTCCCGCGGTAGTAATTCCGTTAATTGGGAGAACGTGAATACCATAAGGATATTATTATTGAAATGGAGGTGTCTCGGATAAGGTTGCCGCTGAATTTCTCGCGAAGGTATATCATCCTCGCATTCGTTCCGAAAGCCACTGCGTTCACTGCAGAGAATCTCCAGCTAAAGCTAGTATTCTCCTGGTGCATCCGGCACTGAATGTCGGATGACCTTCTGATTGCTTGAAATTCATTCACAACCTTTTAAATCAGAGACACAATGAAAGCTTTAGCTCAACTAGGACTGAAGGTCAATGGGGAGATCCCTCTGGAGATACTTCTAAGCGAGAACTTCAATGGTTCGCTCTACGGAATGACTCAGGAAGAGTCAGCAAAGGTAAGGGCACTCCGGCAGGTGGTGACCCAGTACAACAGGACTCACTCATCGGACAGGTCGCAGCCGGTGACGGATTCCCAAAAGGCCGCCGACCTGGTGTACGGGATGCTCAGGGACCTGGCACATGAAGAGGTATGGGTGGCATACCTGACTACTTCCAATACGGTCATTTCTGTGGAGATGGTCTTCAAGGGCTCGGTGGACAATGTCCTCATAAGTCCAAGAGTGATCCTGGCGAAGGCGCTGAGCCTCGATGCGACCAACATCATCCTCTACCACAATCATCCGTCCGGATCGGTGATGCCTAGCCCAAGCGACATCAAGATGACGGCCAACCTGAAGAAGGCATGCACGCTGCTTGAAGTGAACCTGCTCGACCATCTGATAATCAGCCGGCAAGAGTGCTACAGTTTCGCGGATGAGGCCTCATTCAAGATTAGGAAGTAATGTCACTAACGACAATACGGAATACCATTAATTACAATAATGCCGATATGAATACACAGTACATCAATCGTGTCGAGCTTCAGGGAAGGGTAGGCACGGTAAGGATCTCTCCTGTGCATGACACCATCGTGGCCAACTTCAGTGTAATGACTGAGCACATGTATCAGACGTCCGACGGAAACAAGGTTGTTGAAACGACCTGGACATGCGTCGCCGCCTTCGAGGGAGGGGAGGTCAACCTCCAGTCACTCACCAGAGGTGCGATAGTCCATCTGACGGGAAGGCTACGCACAAACAGGTATACAGACGCTTCTGGAGCCGAGAAGGTGTTCACGGAAGTGCTTGCAAGCTCTCTGAAGGTCCTTGGGTGACATGTGCTCCTGACTGAGGTTGGAAATGCAACATGACAGGAAGAGCCCCGGGAACAGATACAAGAAAGGGATAGCCCCAAATGTGGAGCTATCCCTTATTTCACTCTGAAATCATATGTTATTTCTTCTTTTTGCGCAGCCATTCCGGAAACGCGATGTCAAGAATAATAGCAATAAGCCCGATGGCAGTAAGTACGCCTAAGATATGACCTAACATAATTCTCTAGATTCTAAATCGACTTGATTCCTAGCCAGGTAAGCAGTCCTATGAGCAGAAGGCATAGGAGTAGTGCCGCTCCTTTGGACGCATCCTTGGTCAGCTTGTCTTCCTCCTCCTGTGTCTTTGGCCTGCGGATTAGTTTAAGAACCCATACAAAAGGCGCCGATGCAATCACCACCAGGAAGGTACCTACCGGAGCAAGCAACGGCAGGAGGTATGGCCATATGATGACCAGAAGAATGATTATGGCTATAACCCACAGCATGCCTGCTAGTTTCTTTCGTATGGCAGTACGTAATTATCGCGGTCCTTCTCCCAAAGCTTCTTCTCATCTTCCACAGCAAATCCTGTCGCTCTGGCGATCTCTCCTCCACGTTTGTTCTTGAACACCTGCTCGATGCCATTCGGGAATAAGAACGATCCCCAATATCTCGCACTCTTTGTTGCAGGCCTGCCTGTTCTGGTGGTATAGCTGTGCGGTTCGTTACGCTGGATAATCTTTACATTACAACCGTTGAAGGTACATGCTCCAACTTCGAATTCTGTCTTGCCGGTCTGTAACGATTCCCAAGCCTTGTCTGTCAGTGTGCTCATAATAAGATCTCCTGTTTGTTATTGGTTAAAGCAAAGATAATGAAGTTATTCTACACTTCATCAATTACGTGGGCAAAGTTAAACCTCGTATGTGCCTAACTGGAACACATGTGAGATTTTCTCACATGCTGGACGTTAACTTTTCTCACATCTGTCGGGTAAGGTTCTCCTCTCGGCTTAAAGTAACATAGGCACCCTCGGAAGGATGCCTACGGTCGGAATTTATGTTGGCCAGGATCTCTCCTGCAATCAGTGCTGCAAATATACGGAATATTCGCTATTTTTGCTCTATGAAGATCGAGGAAGCCATAGTGTATTGCCTGACCACCTCCAATCGAGGGATGCGGACGGAACAGATCGCCGACATGATAAATCGTCAGCGTCTACATCTGCGTAAGGACGGGCAGCCTGTTATCTCGCAGCAGGTATATGCGGTAATCTGCCGCTTTCCGCAGGTCTTCGTCAAAAGCGAGGGCCGGATAATGTTGATGATATAACCATATGGAAACCATTCTTTCATTCCTCAGGAATCTTGAGGCGAATAACAATAAGCCCTGGTTCGATGCCCACAAGAGCGAGTATCAGGAGGCACGCGCGCATTTCAATGCAATCGTCGAAAGACTCATAGAAGGCATAGCTGCCTTCGACCCTTCAGTCAGGGGAGTAGGAATCAAGGAGAGCACATACCGCATCCATAAGGACATGCGCTTCTCCAGGGATGGCCTTCCATACAAGACACGCTTCGGCGCATTCATCTGCCGGGGAGGAAAGAAGTCCGGTTACAGCGGATACTATTTCCATATAGGGACCGGTAATGGTGAAGAGTATCCGTGCAGGAGCTTCCTGGCCGTGGGAAACTATTTCATGGAGCCGAAGGTGCTGAAGATCCTCAGAGAGGATATAGAACTCGGAGGAGGGGACTTCGAAAGGATCATCAATGGGCTCCATCCCTCTCTTTCACTTGACCAGGATCAGAAGCTCAAGCGTGCTCCGCTCGGATTCGATGCGGAGGGACCGTATATCGAATACGTCAAGCTGAAGAACTTCTGCCTTTCCGGAGTCTATGATGATGCCAACCTGGATGTGGATGAGATTCTGAAGGTGTTCAATAGCGCGAAGCCATTCTTGGATTACGTCAATAGAGCGATTGAATATAGCAGAGAAGAGGATTTATAATTTATGTGTTTTAAATTCCTTGCGGGTTCTTGCATACGCTCTCTTTGACCGATACAACACCTTCTCCCTGATCCGTCTTGGAAACAGATGCAGTGCAATCAATAAGAGAATGGTAAGTATGCTGATGATCATAAAGCACGAATCATTTTAATGTTAATATGAAAAACTCTGACGCTCCGGTAAACCAGAAGTCCTAGTTATCGCATCAGATACGCTGTCTGGACTTGATCTGAAGATACTTTCACTTCAGGCTTCCTTCCTATTGACGAGAAGAGCAGTCCGAACCAGAGAGCTAGAAGTGCAATCCAAAGAGCCTTCTGCCATTTCTTCTGAGAGAGCCACCAGTACTTCATGTTGGCCCTGAAGACATACCACTTCGCCTTCATCTTCTCGCTGAAGGTTTTCATCCTGCTTGAAATGGTGGCCTTGGTTCTTGCTTGTTTGACACTCTTTACGCGTACATCTACGCTCTCGATGACCTTTTTGCCGGAAATGATACCGATGAGCTTGACTGTCATCTTGCCGTTTGACTTGGGAACAGGGATTCGTGTGGTTCCTGAATCCGACACAGCGATGCTGTACTGCGTGCGTTCGGAATCGATTGCTAGATATAATGAATCCGGACATGCATCACATGCCCATCTTATCTCTATGTATTCGCCTTCGGATGCTGACTTTCTGTCAGTGGAAAGCGTCATTTTCTTCTTCATCGGTTGGAATAGTTGTTCGTGGTACATACCAGCAATTCTCTTGCCAGACAAAGAAAGCCCGGCACATTGCCAGGCTTATATCGCGCAGATAAATCTGAATTTACTATAAACACTTGATCTTCGCTTTAAGTCGTGAGACTCTGTTGTAGACTACGCTTTTGTCCTTTTTGAGCATAACTGATATCATCGTTGGAGTGAATCCGGCAGATATATAGCAGAATAATCTGATATCATCCTCCTTTAATTTCGGGTGGTCTGCACGGAGCTTAGAGACAGCATTGTCTTGAGTTGCATTTAGCCATGCCTCCAGATCTTTTTGAGTTTTCGGGTCCTTACGAAGCTCGTCTATTATCTCACTCACTTCCTGAATGATCTTCTTCTGGAATTTATCAGTATCCTCATATACATAATACTGCTCGCAAAGCCTTTCGAGAATACTGAAATTACTATTTACAGGAAGTGGGGCAGTTGTCCCAGTTTCCTCACTCTGTACATTTCTGGACTGACAGAAATCTCGGAAATCGGCGATGAATTCTATCAGTTCTCCAATTGAAACCTCCTTGTATAATCCTATACGAAGATTGCCGAACAACTTGATGTTAAAGAGTCGTGCTCTGAAAAGATTGATTAAGTTCTTGATGTCCATAATTGAAATTTTTATTGGACAAAGTTATGTCGATTATATTTCTTTAATGCTATTTCAACAGACATATAATCTATCACCAGACATTCGTAAATAGTTTGTTTCCAATGGTTTGCTTTCTGCTTATCAACTCAAAATCTATCACTCAAAATTTTGATCAATCCGACTGCTCGAAATAGGCTTTAACTTGACGATAAATCTGAATTTAGTTTATCTGGCTATCCTATAATGCATATTATACACTCTGACATAGCATTAATCATCTATGGTAGGAGCGAATTCTGGGAAATCAAGATCACAAATATGATATCCAGCAACCTCTGAAAACCAATTGTGGATTTCGACGGCATTTCCGGCAGATTCCTCAGTTACTCCAAACAAAAGGTAATTGCCGTATTCCGACAAATCCTTCCTGATCAGATATATATTGAGAATTTCTGCATATTTCTCTATATATGGGATGTGCCTCATAATCTTTTCATCATCCCATCTGTATGAAAAACCTAATAATATCATATTCCCTCTGCCGAATGTATCAACCTTGAACCATTCATCA
>JAFYLU010000004.1 GCA_017550025.1 Bacteroidales bacterium
ACCCGTCGCTGGTGGGATACTACGAAAAGTATTATTGCAGATAAGGAACCGCCGTATGCGGACCCGCATGTACGGTGGTGTGAGAGGTCGGAAAACAAAAGTAGGAGGAAAACCTACTTTGTTTTCCTCCTACTCGATTTAATATTTTGTCAGCAGCTGATTGTAATATTTACGGTATTCTATAGGTGTCATCTGCTTCTTCTTCGTGAATATGCGTATGAAATTGGACTTGTTGTTGAAGCCGCAGTCATAGCATATTTCAGAGGCGCTCGACGAGGTGTTTATGAGCATGTCGCAGGCCTTCGCCACGCGCAGGTTGTTGACATGGGTGATGAAGGATATTCCCGTCTTTTTCTTGAAGAAGTGGCTGAATGCCGATTCCGACATGTTTACGAGCATGGCTACATCGGAAAGGCTGATCTTCTGGGATATGTTCTCCTCAATGTATTTGCATGCCTTCGTGATTCTTCTTGATTTTGAAATATTGATAAGAATCTCGGATTCATACATGTTGCTGACGAGTTTCCTCTTTGTCGCTGTCGCCATGGAGCATAGGATGCTGAAGAATTTTGTGGCGGTCTGGAATCCCTGCATATTCAGAAGTTCCATAATCTCATCCCTTAACCTTTCTGCGTCAGAACCATAGAAATGCAGACCCTGGATCGAGTCTATAAGAAGCTGCCTGATGGGCATGAATACCCTCTTGCTTACTATCTGGTCTGCCAGCAGGTCGCTCGAGAACTGTATGGTAATCACGTGGTTGGTCTCTAATTCGGATTTCCATACGTGGGGGAGATTCGGGCCGGTCATTACCAGATCCAGTCCGTTGAACTCTTCCTCGTTGTCTCCGATCACCCTGGTTCCGGATGTGTTCATGACGAGATTTATCTCATATTCCGGGTGAGAGTGGATAGGGTAGCTGAACTTTGCGTTCGGACGATTGAATATTATAAACAGATCATCCTCGGTAATCGGAACGATTTCTTGCAGAATCTGATTCATAGTTATAAGTTAGTGTTGCTGCAAATATATGTAAATATTTGAATTGAAGTGTAAAATGTTCAAGAAAATATAACTTCGCTCATGTACTTTTATTCAAATTTGTCGTTTAATTGTCTTTTGTGGGCGTTTTTTCTTCCCGGACCGGATGTTACGGTACATTTCCTCGTCCTTTTTCAGAAGATTCTCTCCAAGCTTCAGACGGGATGTTTTCGTAAACATCAGTCTGATCTGCTTTAAATATATGGGTTATTTCTGATTTTATGCATTCAAAATAGTATTCTCTATTTTTTGTGTTTTCGACAGAACTCAACTGGTGCCCTGACCAATGCTGCACGTTGGATGCTCCTGTCTTCATCATCTTCTCTACCCATTTTTCCTATCAGGCGAATCTGCCTGTGTGTGACTGCCCTATATGCTGATCTATTTTCATTCATATTGCTTAAAGTGCATATATGTAATATGTTACATCATTGTGTTTCTGGGAATCCGCCAGAGTAACATAGCACATTTTTGCGGTTGTTCCGGTAAATCACTTTATGCATCTCTGTCTTTGATCGCAATAGATCCACAGCTGTTTTTTCTTGATTAATGTATGACCTATCATTTAGAGGCATGTGTTTTCGTGAGCAGGAAACTATACTGTTTTTATTCTGTCATTATTTCTGAAATCAGGTATCGCTGCTCGAGGTTTTGCAATGTTCTTCTCCCTGTCTATGTTTGACGCAGTCATACCCTCGGAGAAGATGTCGCAGTATGCAATTCTGCTCAAAAAAATGATCTTACGTTTTATGTTGAATCCTTTCCCATAGGGAAGTTTCGTGGCCACTTTGTGATTAATCAGAAATTTTGAATGCCGGTGTTTTTGTGCGATTGTGTGGCGGAATGTCCGTTGAGGGTGTTGTACTTTTTTGCTCATTGGGTCTACATCTTTGTATAATTCAAAAAAGTATAATGAATCGATGACTCTCAATCTTGTTACTTGTGGACAAAAAACTATATTTGTAAGACTAAAACTGTATACACTTAACTACTAACCAAAATATTATCTCAATCTGATCAGAAATGAAAAGATTTTTCACTTTGATTTCGCTTTTCTTCTTCTGCGTTCTTGCGCAGGCTGCAATCAAGCCTTCGCATATCTGCAATGACGGCATGGTCCTCCAGCAGAATGCAGAAGTGGCTATCTGGGGAACTGCAACACCCGGAGCCAATGTTTCACTGACTACATCATGGAACGGTGCAACATACCGTTCAAAGACATCAGCCGACGGAAGATGGACCGTCTATGTCAAGACCCCTGCTGCAAGTTACAAGCCGTACACCATCACTGTCAAGGGTGACGGCAGCACTGTAAGGATCAACGACGTTCTTGTCGGTGAGGTCTGGCTTGCTTCAGGACAGAGCAATATGCAGATGCCGATGTGCGGTTTCTTCAACTGTCCGGTAGAAGATGCAGCTGAATATATCTGTGCTCCTGCCGCTACTGACAAGGTCAGGATGTTCTCTGTTCCGGCTGCTCTTACTTATGAGCCGCTTGAGGATGTGGAGGCCGAGTGGAAGGGCGCGAATTCTGAAAATACACCGTGGATGAGCGCAGTGGCATATTTCTATGCCCGCAAACTCAATCAGATGCTTGATGTTCCGGTCGGAATCATCTCATGCGCATATGGCGGTGCACGTATCGAGACTTGGACACCGAAGGAAATCCTCGAGACATATCCGGATGAGAACCTCAACAGGGAGCATATCGAATCCCTGATTCATTACCACAGACCATACATGGCTTACAATGCGATGCTTCATCCGGTGAAGGGATATGGCATCAAGGGATTCATCTGGTACCAGGGATGTTCGAATGTCGGAAAGCACGACCAGTTCATCGAGCGTATGTCCAATATGATCGGACATTGGAGAGAATGCTGGAACGATGCGGATGCATCCCTTCCGTTCTACATGGTAGAGCTTGCACCTTACCGCAACAAGCCGCAGACTGCAACCCCTTATTTCGCAATTCTCAGAGAGGTGCAGCACAAGGCCGCAAAGGTTCTTCCAAACTGCGGCTGTATCGTTACCAATGACCTTGTCGAAAGCTATGAGCAGGATAATATCCATCCTGCAAAGAAGAAGGAGGTCGGCGAGAGACTCGCATATATGGCCCTAAACAGGAACTACGGTTTCCACAAGGTG
>JAFYLU010000046.1 GCA_017550025.1 Bacteroidales bacterium
CTGTTGGCTCAGCAGCCTGCTCGTCCTGAGCTGCTGCGTTCTGTGCAGAAAAGGCCATAACGCCCATTACTGCCAAAAACATGAAAATTTTTTTCATAATTGTTTTTGTGTGTTTGATTAATTTAAAGTTATTGAATTGTTTATAGTTAATATTCTGCAAGTTAAGTCTGGGCGCTATATGCCCAACCTTAAAATTCGGTGCAATTTAGCAAATTATTTCCAATTGACAATATTTATTTTGAGATTTCGCCACGCAAATCCATTTCCAGACCGCTTTTAACTTCTTCGTTGGTCTCAAATACCCCGAGGAGATAAAACAGTTTTCCCAAGGCGCTTTCGGTGGTGCTGTCATAGCCGTTGATCACCCCAGCTGCCTTAAGACTCTTTCCCGTCGCATATATGTCCATGTTCACACACCCTGCTACGCACTGGGTGATGTTGAGGAGAATCTTGCCTCTTTCGGAGGCTTCCCTCACGATTGAAATGAACCAATCCTTGGACGGGGCGTTGCCGGCTCCATAAGTCTCTATGATTACGGCCCTTGTGTCCTCTCCCAGAAGGATGTTCCGGACTACGCCGGGAGTTATTCCCGGGTGTATCTTTAGAATAGATACCCTTGTGTCCAGTTCGGTATGGAAGATCGGCCGGGCTTCCCATGAGTCAGGCCGTCTTATCAGGTTCCTGTTATAGCGTATGCTGATACCTGCTTCTGCCAGAGGTGGGTAGTCTTCGGACCTGAAGGCTCTGAAGTTGTCTGAATTGAATTTACGGCTCCTGTTGCCTCTTATGAGGACGTTATCAAAACATATGCATACTTCAGGGACCAGCGGGTGTCCTTCCTCGTCCTTTGCAGCGGCTATCTCGACGGAGGATATGAGGTTTTCCTTACCGTCGGTCCTAGGGGTTCCGATCGGAAGCTGACTGCCTGTGAAGATGACAGGTTTGGTCAGCCCTTCGATCATGAAGCTGAGGGTGGAGGCGGAGTATGCCATTGTGTCTGTTCCGTGCAGGATGACGAATCCGTCGTATTCCTCGTATCTTTCTTCGATCAGACGTACGAGTGATATCCAATGAGCGGGCTCTACATCGGATGAGTCGATAAGCGGGTCAAAGGTATATGAATCTATCCTGTATGCGAATTTTCCCAGTTCGGGTACTTCATCCAGTATCTGACTGAAGTCGAAAGGGGTAAGTGCTTGAAGCACAGGATCTACTTTCATTCCTATCGTTCCTCCTGTGTATATCAGAAGGATTGATGCCTTTTTGTCGTTGGCCTGGCTGTATATCATATTCCGAAAAGTTTATGAGCGTTTTCTGTAGTGACTGCAGCAATCTCTTCAAGAGGCCTGCCTGTCTGTTCGGCAAGCCGTGAAGCTATGATGGGTATGTAGCTGCTTTCGTTTCTTTTGCCCCTGTGCGGGACGGGAGTAAGGTAAGGGGAGTCTGTTTCAAGCAGTATTCTATCCAAAGGTAACTGCTTGACTGTCTCTGCTATAGATGCTTTCTTGTAAGTCAGTACACCTCCAATTCCGATGTACCAGTCTCCGAGTTTCTGCAGTTCTCTAAAAGTCTCGACGCTTCCGCTGTATGCATGGAATACCCCTCTCAGATTCAGATGTCTGAGATCCTTGAGGATGTTGATGATGAGTTCTGTGGATTCGCGGGAATGGATTATTACGGGCAATGAAAGCCTGTCTGCAAGTTCCAGCTGCATTCTGAAAGCCGCCTCCTGCTCCCTGATGAATTCCTTCGACCAATAGCAGTCCATGCCTATCTCGCCGATAGCCCATATTCTTCTGGGAAGATACTCATGGAGCTTTTCCATCTCTTTCTCCCATGTGCCGTCGATGGATGTGGGATGCAGACCCAGGCATGGGAATACGGTTCCCTCGTGCCTGTCTGCGATTCTGAACATATGTTCCCTTGTCTGCGAATCGATGTCCGGGAAGATGATTCTGGTCACTCCTGCTTCAACCGAGCGGGCGATGGCGAGATCTTCTTCGTCGGCAAAAGCCTCGTCGTACAGATGGGCATGTGTATCTGTGAATGTCATAAATATGCGGATTGTTGCAATCCTGCAAATTTATGTAAAATTATCGGTAAATCCTTGTGTTTGCCGTGCATCTCTGCAGAAGGTCGATGGATATCAATCCTTCCATTTCAAGCATTCCTGTTATATGGCTGATCCTGCTGTATTCGGAGCCGGCCATTGCGCAAAGGTCATCCAAGGCTATGCCTCTGTGTTTCCTGATGATGTTTAAAATGTAAGACAGTTCTGAAACCGTTTTCTGATCTGCTTTCGATCCGAATACCTCTTGTGCCAAATCGTATGTGGAGCGGGCTTTCGCGACTTTTCCTGTGTGCAGGCCAAGGCTTTCGATCAGACCATCCAGTGAGTCGATAGGTTCGGCTATCTTGCCCTTTATCAGAAGATTGCATCCTTGAGACCGGAGGTCATCCACTCTCCCTGGAAGTGCATATACATCCCGGTTGTAAGAGAATGCAAGTCTGGATGTCATCATGCCTCCTCCCTTTGATTTGGATTCTATCAATATGGTTGCATCGCTGAGGCCGGCTATTATCCGGTTGCGCCTGAGAAAATGGATGGCAAGAGGGGCGGTTCCGGGAGGGTAGTCGGTTATCAGTCCGCACCCTCCGGTATCGGCCAGTCTTTCGGCAAAATCTCTATGCCTGTGCGGATATACTGTTTCCGGACCGGTGGCCATTACTGCAATTGTCGGTAATCCCGCTTCCAAAGCATTTCTGTGAGCGCAGATGTCTGTACCTAAAGCCAGTCCGCTTATTATAAGAGGCTTTTCCGAGGCTTGGCCCAGTCCCTGTACTATCCGGTTGCACCAGTCCTGTCCGTATGGTGATATGTCTCTTGTCCCGACAATCGCTATTTTTCTTTCCGGTGCGAAGAGGTCGCTGATGGGCGTGCCGCTTTTTATGTATAGTCCTAAAGGTGCATCTTCACAGTCCAGGAGCATCTGCGGGTATTCCGGATCCGTGCATCCGACGAAACTGATTCCGCTTCCTGAGAGTTTCAGGAGCTCTTCTTCGGCTTCATCCAATGCTTTTCTGCAGATACGTCCCCTGTACTTGGACCATGGACCTATGACATTCCTTATTTCATCTTCCTTCATATTGAAGACTTCCGTTGCGTTGCCCAGATGTGCGAGCAGGGAGTGGGCGACCCTCGGCTCGAAACCGAATATGCGGTTCAGAGCGCACAGACCATATTTTTCTTCATCATTTACCATGCTGGCAAAGTAAAGGGAAAACCGGCTTCCAGAAAAG
>JAFYLU010000047.1 GCA_017550025.1 Bacteroidales bacterium
GGGCGAGGTACTCCCTGCTCTCTGGCGATCATTCTCCCCTGTGGGGTCGGGGGCATTACAAGCTGGAGTCTTTTGGCTTTTGGGGAGGAAATTTTGCATAAAGAACGCAGAGATTTTGTCCTCCGGCAAAATCGCGGAGTTCGCAAAATTTGCCGGAGGAAAAAGACGAAAGTCTCCAGACCTATTAGTTTCTACGAGCGGAGCGAGTCATTGGGGCGTGGGCCCATAGAGAGTTTGAGGGCTTTGGGAGCAGATGCGGACAAAGACATCAATCTCTCTGTGAATGTGCGGCGGGGATTAGATGGTTGCCTTCTTGACAAACTTGCTTTGGCAAGAGGGCAAGTGCCGCTTTTTATTGATGTGCGGCCTGTGGCCGGACATCGTGAGATGACGGTCGGTGTCAACGAGAGTAGGTTTGTGATGAGGGCGCGGGGCTTTGTGGGGAGAGAGTCAGGTGTCCGACGATTTTCCAAAAATCGACGATAAGACAACTGATGACCGGGGCCGGAATCATGACAAACCGGTGGTGGGTTGAAATGCTGGAGTCGCTATTTGCACTGGCCGACTACCGGCTTTCACTAAGCACTCTGACGTCCGAGGGCGGCGACTTGTACTGGCGACTACTGCACTGATGTCGCCGCCCGTGCACCCGGAGGACTGCTTCAAAAAGCAAGTCTCTTGGCTTTTCATTGAAAAGACTAGAGTCTTGCGGCAGTCCGGAGTTATAGATAGTTGCCTTCTGTGGCTTTCGTAGAAAGACATAGAGGGCAAGTGCCGCTTTTATACAAGAAATGCCTGGCGGCGCCAGGCGCATATCTTGCAGATAATTGAGAATTTAACGAACACTATTTACAGATTCTTTCTGCTCACATCCTGCCAGCTTTCATTATTTAGTATCTCCGCATCGGAACCGATAAAGCATTTTCCCGCCTCGGCGTCGTCGCAGAGCCAATAGCGCATCCAGGCTGTCATATAGGCATCGCCACGTGGTAGCATGTCGCTGTGGTCAATGCCTTTGATGCGCCCCATAATACGTTGCTCCGATCCAATGCCTTCATAAGTTTTCTGCATCTCTTCCAACCTGCAGCCGATCTTCGCGTCGAAGTCTCCGCAGCCGCCCATCAGCAGCATGGGAGCCTTCACGTCTTTCAGGAAGTCTGCGCCAAGGCTGTCAACAAGCATGGCCGCGGTGCCGCTTTGGGCGCAGAGAGCTCTGTACAGGCGGCTGTTCTCAAATAGCGAAGCGGATGTATAGATGCACATACCCCCTTGTGAATGCCCGGTCAGGCCAATGTGTGTCGTATCCACTTTCTGATAGAAGATACTCGACGGGTCGGCATTTGCCCTCAACATCATGTCAAGTGACTTGCTGACGGATTTGCCGTCCCACGTCCACTCGTCTTCATTGCCTACTACGATGAAGCCCCAGGAAGCCAGATGTTGGAAGATGGCTTTGTACTTGGACGCCCGTATGCCCGTTCCATTCGCTATGAGTACCAAGGGCCATGCCCTCTGTTCGGTCTTCAAATCAGTAGGATAATACACCTGGAGAAGTTTGATTCGCTCGTCGCTGTCTTCCTGTGTGAACAACTCCACCTGGTAGTCTCCGTCGTAAGCATACTTTTTCTCCCATGCTCCCGGGTAATCAAACTTGTTCTGATATCCATTGGCAACGGCCTGAATCTTATCCCAGAATGAGCCGCAAGAGGTGCAGAATGTCATTGTTATTATAGACAACATCGCACGCACAACCGTCTTCCAAAACCTAACAAACATATAAATTCCGATTTATTTATCTGCGTCAATATATCATAAATCACTCAAAAACACAAATTTAGTTCTTTCTCTTGAAGCGTTTATAGTCGGTAATAAGCGTTCCTTCAGAGAACTCTGTTCCGACCTTCTGCCACTCCATAATAGACTTGTCAAGTCGCACGATTTTATAGCTTGTGCTTCCATAAGGGGTAGTTATTGTTATCACACCGTCAGAGATTGTGTAGTTATATGTATATGAAGAATGGCCTGCTTCAACGTTATATGCCTCTAGAAGATATGATCCGTCTGCATTAAAAGTGTAAGCAGCTCCGCCGTCCCATGCCAAATACGGATATATTTCATAACTCTCAGACCAAGATCCGACAATCAGCGAAGGGTCTATCGCATGTTCTGCATGATCCTTCTCATTATGACATCCACAACTGCTGACCATTGCAATCAAAATGGCAAAAATACGTTTCATATGTTATGTGTTTAATTATATAACGCGATTCTATCGAAATTACTTCTATTATGACTCATAAATCCCGATTTTTCGGTGTACCAAACAGTAGAGAATTCAGGGATAACCAGCGTAAATAATTTGATTAAGCCCTTTTTAATGATGTCGTGATTATGTCCAGGAGTCACGGCAGCTATAAAACTAGACCATGATTGTCCGTGATCCGCTGCCGATTTGCTCTCAATTGTACCGTTCCATCAAGAATTGCCTTATTTTTAGTCGAACGGTATCGGAATAGTGGTATAAATCGATAAATATGAACCGTTCCTACAAATATTCGCTGTTTCTTGTAGGAACGGTCTGCAAAATATATCTGTACATTTAAGGTAAAAATGCCGTTGCTTTTGCTTATTGTATTCATTATTATGAAGTTACATCCTTTTTCATGTCAGCCATTAAAGTGTAAATGGTATATCACTCCCATGGGATAAGGTTCATAGAATTACGGAAGGGGAGAGTGTTGAAAATGTAAGTTCCTCTGAATCTTGGATTTCAGTGCTGGATATTTGAAATTTACACCGACAAATCGTTTATTTGACAAAGCTCTGCTGATTATACCTTGACAAAGAAATGCGTGTTTTGTTGTCAAGGTGTCCCCAAAAAGCGTTCAAAAACCGAAAATCCGGCACACCTTGACAAAAAAATGCCGGATTCTTTACCAAGGTGTATACCGAGCAAAAAGAGGCCATAGCATCCGTTGGATTTATCGCTGAAGTTCTGTAATCTTGCTTTGAAACGGTAATTCGACCGGTGTAGATCCGTACAGATGTCTATGCGAAATCTTGAGCCGAAAACCACTTGACGGTTAAACCTGGGATCAGATGCTTCCGTCGAACATCAAGTTCGCATAAAGATCCGTGAAAAAATCTTAAAAACATCAATCAAGTTAACATAACAATATCGAAATCCAGCGTATATATATAGGCTGCATCCGTTGTGCAAACGGTAATTTTCCTTTCTGGTAATTTTGTTATACAATTCATATTATGTTAACCAATAAGGGTGAAAGGAAAAAGATGAGGTAAAAATGGCATATTTTGGAAATACTGTTTAAATTTGTATGAATTTTAATCTGACATATATGAAAGGACTTAATGAAATCAGATTAATTCCTTGTCTTTTACTTGCTTTGACATCTCTCTTGTCCGCTGCATGTGTTAATGAGGAATATGATCTTGAAAAAGAAATCGACATGAATGTTACTGTCTTGAGGGATATCGCCCTTCCTCTCGGCAGTTTTGAGAAGGTCACTTTGGACAAGCTTCTCGATTTTACGGGTGATACGGAAATGCTTGAAATTGATGATGACGGCAATATGGCCATCACATTTGCTGATGCATCTTCCAAGCTCAAGCAGACCATAATGGTTCCTGATATTGAAATTTCTGATTCTTTTGAATCAGTACGGGCTCAAGTGAATATAGGTGATTTCAATATTTCAGACGAACAGTCGTCCAGAGGACTTTCGGATAATAATATAGATGTCACTCAACCGAGAGAATTCTTGTCCCCATTGAAACTTGAGATTTCGTTTATTGACGATAATTTTCCAAAACAGATCAAGGATATCGGTTATGCTGAAGTCGATGCTCATGCGTCCATGAGCCTTGCAGCGATCTGTGATGACAATGATGGGCTTGACTTGAAGGTTGTTCTTGCTGCCGGAACAGCGATTGAGTTCCCTGAATGGGTCGTTTTCGGTGAATTTCCTTCAATTTTCACAAATGAAGGAAATGTTTTCACTCTTAAGCAGGATATTCCATTGCAGATGGGAACTTATGTATCAGAATACCCGCATACTCTCGATTTCCATGTGGCAGGACTTGATGCATCGAAGCTCCCGCAGGGACAAGGAATCCGACCTGACGGTACCCTTATGATGGAAGACTACATTACCATCCACGGTCTTGCATATCTTGATGTTTCCGAGCTTGGTACAGTCAATCCTGTCATGATCTCCCCTGTCATTTCCGCTTATTTCGAGTTTTCCGATATTGATATCGACAGCATCGAAGTCCTCTTTGGCGATGATATCGACATAGATCTTATATCAGGTCTCTCCCCTGTCACATTCAACGCGCTTCCGGATTTCCTTTCGTCAAAAAATGTTGTCCTCGATCTTGCTGACATCAGGCTTGACATTGACTTCGAGAATGCATCTCCTTTTGCCGGAACCCTTTCTGCTGTTATAGAGTCATCCACTGATGACAAGCTCATCGCCCAGAAAGCCTTCGGCCCTGTCTCTTTTGACGCTGCTGAAGGCGGAGTACCTGCACAGATGAGATGGTCTTTCTCTGAAGGAACTATCGTACCACCTTACGGATATATACAGTATGATGTACCAGGATTGACTGAACTTATAGACTGTGTGCCTAAATATTTGAGTATTAAGGAGTTCTCTTATAGCCTCGAAAAAGAGTTCGTGAAGATTGTGCCAGGTGACCGATATGTTCTGTCAGAGCAGTATGCAGTATACGCCCCTATCGCATTCGGACCGCAGTTCAGGCTTCCTTATACATATACAATCGAGGATATAGACTTTAGCTTTTCTGCTCTGTCGATTCCTTCCGCCCGTCTTGAACTGCAGGTGGAAAGCACTATACCTCTTGACTTCGCTGCCGAAGCAAAGATTCTCGGATATGATTCGGAGATAGTCGAAGGAATTGAACTTAACATCCTTGACGGAGCTGTACTCAAGGCCGGAACATTGGAAAATCCTGTGACCAGCAATCTTTCCATCGAACTTACCAACACAGGAAGCAATGGCTTTTCATTCGACGCTCTCGTACTTTATCTTAATGCTTCTGCACCATCTGACGGTGGAGTTCACGCACTGAATGTAAACCAAGGTCTTCATGTAAAGAGCATAGTGATAAGGGTTCCTGACGGAATTTCAATGGATCCAAACGAGGAATTCTAAAATTATCAGCAGAGTATGAAAAAGATTATTTACATATTGGCATCACTTGCCATCTTTGCATCGGTTCAGGTCACTGCAGACGCTCAGCAGAATCTGCGTAGCGCATATTTTCTGGACGGATACACATATGCCTATAAGCTTAACCCTGCATTCCAGGGCGAAAGAGGTTTTTTTGCAATCCCGATGCTCGGAAAATTCAGCATGGGTCTGGAGTCCAACCTCGGACTTTCCACTTTCCTCTACCCTACTTCTGACGGACAGCTTACTACATTCCTGAATTCTTCAGTTTCAGATGCAGAATTCCTTGGCAAGATAAAGCAGTCAAACAGATTCATGGTCAATGCCGACCTTCCGGTCTTTGCCCTTGGTTTCAGGACTGGAAGACTGTACCATACCCTTGATCTCTCAATGAGGACGGATATGGATATTAACGCTCCCGGAGATCTTTTCTCGTTCATGAAACTGGGAGCCTCTGACGGCAAGACATCCTGGGACATATCTGACATGGGAACCAGGATAGAAGCAAGAACAGAGATCGCTTATGGAATTTCGGGCCGTTTCTGGGATAACCTTAATGTCGGATTACGATTCAAGCTGCTTACCGGAGTGGCAAGAGCAGAAGTTTCCATGAATTCGATGAATTTTAAGATGGCTTCAGATGAATGGGCTGTACAAGCACAGGGATCAGGTATGATATCCGGTCCTATATATGTGAAGACATATGGAGAAGCCGGAAATGCTTCTGTTGCAGGTCAGACAAATGTAATCGACTGGTCTACACTTGAAATTCCTGAATCCGTTGAAGATCTTGCAAAATATATTGATAATCCTTCATATGGATTTGCAGTTGATCTTGGAGCTTCCTATACCTTCCTTGATTGCATTACGGTGTCTGCGGCCCTTCTTGATCTTGGATCTATTTCCTGGAAAAATTCAATCCGCATGCAGACTCCAGAGACCAGATGGAATTTCAAAGGTTTTGAAGAATTGAGCATGAGCGGTGATGAAAATGCTGTTTCGGATCAGTTGGAGCTTATGACAGATGAACTTATGAATTCATTCAACCTTGAAAAGGTCGGAATGTCAGACAAGTGGACTTCTCCGGTTTCATGTACTCTCCATGCAGGTGTCGAAGCAAAGCTTCCTTTCTATAAGAGACTCTCTATCGGTGCCTTGGCAACTCATCGTTTTGACGGTGCATATTCCTGGACAGAAGGACGTTTCTCTCTCAACTGGGCTCTTTTCAGATGGTTCGGTCTTACCGGAAACTATGCTGTCTCAAGTTTCGGCAATTCAGCCGGTGCGGCAGTGAACCTTCACCTTCCGGGACTTACTATCTTTGCAGGAGTAGACTCATACCTTCCTTTAAGAAATGTCACCCCGACTTACTACATTCCGATCGACAGTATGAATACAAATGTCGCTGTAGGACTTAATATCGCATTCGGAAGATACAACGGACAGTTTCCGAGGGATGACGAATAAATAAAAGAGCAGGGGACTTCTCCCCTGCCCTGAATTATCTTAAGACGGCCTTGGCCTTCTTCCAGTTGCCGAACCCGAGATCTGAATTCTTTATGAGAAGATCGACGGTTCGGTTTTCCATTTCAATACCTCCAATGGCATCACTTGCCAGCTGGAGCAGCGTGATATGGTCCGGATAACCTGCTGTTTCTGATGTACACAGCATCTTGATTCCTGCTTCGTCATCGCCGCATTCTGAAAATGTAATCTCAAGTTCAGGCTCTGTCAGCTGTTCATCCTCGTCGCCTACCAGCATGCATGTCTGGAATGTCTCGAAATTGATGCTCTTTGCATATTTGACCACAAAGCGTCCTTTGGGCCATTCTCCGTCAGGATTGGTGACAGGAGATTCGTAACCGATGTAATCATCTATTGCTGCAAAGAAGTAAAGCATTCCTTCATGAGGCAGCCTGTCCTCCTTGTCAAACCCGGCGATATCCTCGCAGTTGATCTGACACACGAATGTCAGAGGATAATCATATGTCTCCCCGTCTTCCTGGACTTCCATGGTCGGATATTCCATGTTTGCGGGCATGTCCGGATCGCCCCACCATTTGCTGCCGCAGAAAAGGATTCTTTCCGTCTTGGCCAAATTTAATCTGATTGCCATAATTATGTGATTTTTAATGTTTTATATTGTCAGTGCGAGGCTTATTGACAAGCCTCCGCATAATTTGTCATTGCGGTTTATCATTTTGTGAGGTATCTGCCTGCCGTCATGAATAACCTCGGGGTGTGTATATGTCAGACTTAATCCGACCATAAGGTCAAGCTTCGTGTCCGGGCTTAACGACATCCTGTATCCTCCTCCGAACCTTCCTGTAAAAATCTCCTGTACAGGCTTCTTGAGGCATATTCCGCTTCCCAGACCGGCAAATGTGAACCATCTGTCCGTCAGCGGATCATCTCCGTAATATCTCGTGGCTCTTATGGAGATCGGTGCTATCTTATGCATTCCGTTTACTCCGCCGTATCCGGCATAAAGTGAAAGGTTCCAGTATTCATCAAAATTGTAACCGGCATGAAGATAGAGCTCCCCGTTACTATGATATCCGAATGCATTTCCCTTTTCATTTATCCTGTAGCCTTCAGCAGAGAAGAAATTATTGTGTGTGAACTCCCAAACTGTTGCGACATACCCCCATTCGGCACCGAAAGTAAAGCGGGGAAACCTTTCCTCACCTGTTTCCTGTGCCTTAACACAAATGTTAAATGCACATATTGTCAATAGTATGGAGATGATCTTTTTCATTTCAGAATGCATATCGTATTCCTATCTCCGGCATGATTGCGTACAGCAGTCCGTTTCTGTAGAGATGCATGTTTATGGTCTGATGCTCCTTGCCGAAATGTACTCCGATGACCGGAGCAATGCTCACGGACACCGCTATCTTTCTGCTGAATGTACATTCCCCTCCAATCTTTCCCTTCAACCCGAAAAAGCAGCCCAAGGGCCTTTTCATGTCATGAGATGCTCCTGCGATTATTCCCGGTCCTGCAAATATCTCTACGCGGTTGCCATTTCGTGATGTGAACCCTGAAAGGATCATGTTCCATGTAAATGAGGCAGACACTCCGGGAATATCTGCGTTCCCGTTGAAAGTCTCGGTGGTTTCTGTGCGGAGCTGTATTTCAGCAAAATTTTCTCCGTCTATGTCGTGCTGATATGAAATTCCGATCCCAGAATAGCTGAAAGTCAGACCTGATGACCTCGGCTGGGCATTTGTCATGCACAGGAACGATGTCGCCAGGCATATGACTGACAGTATTCGGGCAAGTCTATACATATTTGAATTCCATATATGTCGCTCCTAGTTCGTCATTGAAGCTGCCTCCGATGAATCCGACAAGGTCTCCCTTTGAAATCTTTCCGTCTTCAAGAAGGATTCTGATCGAGTTCTGAACGAAACCCTCTTTTGAGCCTGCAATCTCAAATTTATAGCAATATATGTCGTAGGTTAGAGCTAATTCTCTCATTGTAAATGCATTGTAGCACATTGCGTAAATAGGCACCTTCGGCCTGAATTCAGCCAGATATCTTCCTGTGCGGCCTGTCCATGTGTCCAGGATGATAGCTTTTACAGGAATCTGCAGCGTCGCTGCCACAAGAGATCTTGCAAGCACTGCAGCTATAGGCTTTGATACATCTTCCAGATTCACATCAAGCGAAGTGTCGATGGTGTTCTCCATTTCAATGGCAATGGCTGACATTGTCCTGACAGCTTCTATCGGATATTTGCCGGAAGCTGTCTCGCCGCTCAACATGATTGCATCTGTGCTTTGTGTGATGGCATTTGCTACATCGGTGACCTCCGCTCTGGTAGGTCTCGGGCTTTCTATCATGCTGTGGAGCATCTGTGTAGCTACTATCACAGGCTTTTTCCTTGCTCTGCATCTCTGCACGATCTTCTTCTGGATGAGCGGGATCTTTTCTGCCGGAATCTCCACTCCAAGGTCTCCTCTCGCGATCATCACGCCATAGCAATGAGAAAGGATATCGTCAAGGTTGTCGATACCCTGCTGGTTTTCGATCTTCGAGATGATCTTTATGTGGCTTTCCCTTTCATCGAGGATGCCCTGGATCTCCATGAGGTCCTCCTTGTTCCTGACAAATGAATGTGCTATGAAATCGATGTCAGCATCAATGGCCCAGTTAAGGAAAATCCTGTCCTTATCTGTCAGTGCCGGCAGTGAAATATGCACATTTGGAACATTCACGCTCTTTTTCCCTTTGATTACACCATTGTTACATACACTGCATATCAATGCGTTATCGTTCTTTCCTACGACCTTCAGACCGATAGAGCCGTCATCGATAAGAATATCCGCTCCGACGGGAACATCTTCCACAAAGCACTCGCAGTTTGTATATAGGCACTTTGAAGAGCTGGCACATCCGCTGCCGTTTCTGATCTCGACAGTGTCACCTTCCTTCGCCACAAAACCTACGGCATTTTCCATGCTCGTGAGCCTTACTTCCGGTCCCTTTGTGTCTATGAGGATGGCGATCTTGTCCGATACCGCCCTTACATTCTCAACTATCTTTTCCGCTCCTTCCACTGTGGCATGGGCCGAATTGATCCTTGCCACATTCATTCCGTTTCTGTACAGTTCCCTTATGAAATCGACCTCGCAATTGATGTCAGAGATGGTACAGATGATTTTTGTCTTTTTCTCCATGATACGATACACTACTTTACTTCTTTTATGCGAATTTAGCAAAAATTAAGGAAATGATGGAATTTTTCTTAACTTTGTCGGATGTACTAACCTATAATGTATATGGCTATTCAGATCAAGACCGTGTCGAATCAGAAGGAAATGAAGGAATTCGTAAGATTCGGTAATAAATTGTATAAAGGAAACAGATGTTATGTACCTTCGATGCCTTCTGATGACCTTGTCACATTTGACAAGGAGAAGAACGGAGCATTCGATTTCAGCGAGGCAGAGTGCTATCTCGCATATAAGGATGGAAAGATTGTCGGAAGAGTTGCGGCAATCATAAATCATAAGGCTAACGAAGCGTGGAATGTCAGCCAGGTGCGTTTCGGATGGTTTGATTTCATTGATGACATAAATGTTTCATCGGCTCTGCTTGAGAAGGTTATAGCTTTTGGTAAATCAAGGGGCATGAACCAGATCGTCGGCCCTCTCGGATTCACTGATTTCGATCCGGAAGGTATGCTGGTGGAAGGATTTGACCGCTTGAGCACTATGGCCCTCATATATAATCACCCGTACTATCCCGAGCATATGAAGAAGCTCGGATACTATAAGGAAACCGGATGGTTGGAGTATAGGATAGAGATTCCGGAAGAGGTACCCGAAAGACACAAAAGGATTGCTGCAGCAGTAAAGGAAAGGTATAATCTCAAGGTAAGGAAGCTTTCAAGGAGCCAGATCAGAAAGGAAAGGTACGGTCAGAAGCTGTTTACGCTCATCAATCAGACCTATTGTGTCCTCTATGGATATTCTCTTCTTTCAGAGCGCCAGATCGACCAGTATGTGGAGACATACTTAAGCATTGTCAATACCGACATGCTCACCTTCATAGAAGATTCCAAGGGAGACCTGATTGCTGCCGGTATATCGATACCGTCTATGTCGGAGGCCCTTCAGAAATGCAACGGAGAACTTTTCCCGTTCGGCTGGTGGCATATGCTCAAGTCAATGTATTGGAAGAAACCGGATACCCTCGACCTTCTTCTTATCGGAGTAAGGCCTGATTATCAGAACAGAGGTGTGAATTCTCTTCTTTTTGTCGACCTTATCGAGACCTACAGGAGACTCGGCTTCAGATTTGCCGAAACTAACGCCAACCTTGAGACCAATGTCAAGGTGCAGGCCATGTGGGAACCGTTCAAGAAGGAACAGCACAAGAAACGCTGGGTATTCGGCAAGGAAATTTAACATACAAGATGAATTTTGAAGACGACAACATAGGACGTGGAAGAATGCTGCCTCCCCTTCCGGAAAGGATGAGGCCTCATGACCTTGACGGCTATTTCGGTCAGCGTCATCTGGTCGGTCCCGGCGGTATATTGAGGAACATGATGGATTCCGGCAATCTTTCATCCTTCATCCTTTGGGGACCTCCGGGAGTCGGCAAGACTACCCTTTCACGCATTGTAGCCAAATCTCTCGGTCGTGAATTCTTCACATTGTCGGCAGTGAGTGCCGGAGTGAAGGATGTTAGGGAAGTTATAGAGAAGGCTCGCTCCAATTCCTTGTTTTCCAATGGGTTGTCTCCTGTGTTGTTCATTGATGAGATCCATCGTTTCAGCAAGTCGCAGCAGGATGCCCTTCTTGGCGCAGTAGAGGACGGAACTGTAGTCCTGATAGGAGCGACGACAGAAAACCCGTCTTTTGAGGTGATTACACCGCTCCTTTCCAGATGTCAGGTGTTTGTGCTCAAGTCATTGGACAAGACCGACCTGCAGCTTCTTCTTGACCGCGCATTGGCAAAGGATGAGCTCCTCAGGCATATGAAGATAGATGTAAGGGAGACTGACGCTCTTTTCCGTTACAGTGCAGGAGATGCAAGAAAGCTTCTGAACATACTTGAAATTGTTGTCGGATCATTCGCAGGCAAGTCGCCTGTCATCATTGACAACAAGACTGTCACATCCTGTCTTCAGGAGAATACCGCAATATATGACAAGGGCGGTGAGATGCATTATGACATAATATCAGCATTCATCAAGAGTGTCAGGGGATCCGATCCTAATGCTGCGGTTTATTATCTTGCACGCATGCTTGCAGGTGGCGAAGACCCTCTTTTCATAGCACGTCGCCTGTGTATACTGGCTGCAGAGGATGTCGGACTTGCCAATCCCAATGCCCTTCTTCTGGCTGACTCCACATTCCGCATCGTTCACAGCATAGGAATGCCGGAGGCGAGGATTCCTCTTGCGGAATGTACCATATATCTTGCCTCCTCTGCGAAGAGCAATTCTGCATATAAGGCTATAAATGAGGCTCTTGAAGTCGCTAAAGATACACAGATGGCTGCTGTGCCGCTATATCTGCGCAATGCTCCGACAAAACTTATGGAGGAGCTCGGATATTCCGACGGATACAAATATGCCCATGACTATCCGGGACATTTTGCCGATCTGGAATTCATGCCGGCCGAATTGGCAGGACGCAGGTTCTATGAGCCGGCAGACAACCGTCAGGAAGAAGGTCTGCGCTCTCGCCTGGAATCCCTCTGGCCTAAATATTACGGGAAATAAGGTTTAGAAAGGATATCCGACTCCTAAATGCACGGCATAATTGTCTCTCTGGAGCCATGTGCCCGGATTTACCCATTTCTGCTCTCTTGCAGGGTCGTGAATCTTCATACCCATATCGACACGTAGCAGAAGGAAGCCGAGATTCAGACGAAGTCCTACTCCCCAGTTTGCGGCTATGCTTTCAGCAAATGTGTTCCATCTGAACAGGGATTCCTCATCCGGCTCTGCCCCTTTCGTCTTCAGCTTCCATACGTTTCCTGCGTCAATGAAGACAGCTCCGGCCAACTTCCAGAACATGTCGAATCTGTACTCGACATTGGCTTCAAGCCTCATGTCACCGGTCTGGTTGGGAATGACGAACGAACTGTCTCTCTGGGCCATACCAGGTCCTACTGTTCTTGCCTGCCATCCGCGGAGACTGCTTGCACCTCCTGCATAGAAATGCTTTTCAAAAGGAAGAGCGTTTGAGTTTCCATACGCATAACCTGCACCGCCCACCAGTCTTGCAGCTACTGATTGTCCGCCTTTTCTTCCCATGATCCATGTCTTTCCCAATGTGATTTCTCCCCTCACGAATTGCGAGAAAGGAGTGTTCCAGACCATTCCTGCCCCTTCTGCGTCTTTCTGCATCAGCGGCTTGAATGCGCTCAACAGGTTTCCGGATAAATCGAACTGGAATCTTGAGTAGAAATATGTCTCTTTCGGGATGCTGGCTGTATTGGTAGTGTAATACAATGTACCGCCGGAACCGAGGTCAAAGTGGTCCTGATATGCATTGCGAAGGAAAGGGTCGTTTGCAAGGTTCTTGTAGAACTCCTCGTCTAGGTCAAAGAGCCTGACAATGTTCATCTGTACGGGATATACCTGATAGAAAAGTCTGTTCTTGTAGTTTCCGTTATATCCGTATGATGTGGAAATGATGTTTCTCGTATATTCGGGACGATTCTGGAAATTGTAGGAAACGGTAATGTCAGTACGTGGGATCGCCCCCTTGAAATATCTGTATGGCAGCGGGAAGAATTTAGGAAAGCTCAATCCCGCCGAGACTCCGAATTCGTTTGAGCGCACATCGTCATTGAACCTGAACTGGAAGTTACCCATGAAGTTAAGGTTCAGCCATTCACCGCCGTGGAATATATTCTTATGGTAGTATGAGAATTGTGGCGAAAGGCCAAGAAGTCCGGTTGAGTTCACCGAAGTCTCGAAATTGACCTTGAATCCCTGCAGTTTTGACTGTGCCAGAGATATGGAGCAGTCGACAAGGTTCGTATCTTTCTGGGTCATTCCGATGTTTACACTGTTGAAGACTCTGATGGCCGACAGTCTGGAATAAGTTTCATTCACAACATCTGCGCTGTAAACAGCTCCGGGATAAATGGTGTTCAGATCTGTAAGAATCTTGTTCTTGATCTTCAAGGTCTTCGGATA
The DNA here is from genome assembly GCA_017550025.1 of Bacteroidales bacterium. Taxonomy (GTDB): domain Bacteria; phylum Bacteroidota; class Bacteroidia; order Bacteroidales; family UBA932; genus Cryptobacteroides. The sequence continues at coordinate 13,889 of JAFYLU010000047.1, forward strand.
TGAGATTGTCACATCGTCAATATAGAATCTCCTTATAGGAACCGCCGAAGATGGGCTTGCATTTCTTGTATATTCGTTGATGCTCATCTTCAGGATGGCAGAACCAGGTCTTGTCAGAGTGTCGGCCTCGAAGAAGTAGTTGTTCTTGCTGAATGTGAAGAAACCCTGGTTGCGCATATGCGCGGCCGATCTGTCAGACTCTTCTGAAAGCAATGATTCGGAAAGGAAGTCTCCCCTTTTGATGATCATTGATGCGGTGTCCTCAAGGAAAGTCTGGGTGAACTCTCCCCTTTGCGGCAGGTCTAACTGTATCTCGCTGATAGGAAACCGCTTGCCAAGGGTTACCTTATATATTACATCAACCTTTCTGTTATGGAGGTTGATCTCGCTTTCCACCTTTGAGTCGTAATATCCGATATATTCGAGATGCTCGATGAAATTGGCGATGGTGGCATCCACGAGCGAAGCGTCATAGACGGCAGGTGCTACACCTATCCTGCCTACTATCTTGTCCCATGTCCTGCCTTTTCCGTTCGACCAGTTGAAGACATTCATGAAGGGGGTCCAGCCGATGGACTTCTGCTTCAGATACGGGGTCAGGATATTGGTGTTGAAATCCTTGTCGTTAGTGACCTCGATCTTGTTCTTGCGCAGACGATATTGCCCGTCCTGCAGAACACGGGTCGTGCTGCAGGAAGCAAATGACAGCATAATGATGAGGGCTGTCAGTATTCGGAACAATCTACTCATTTCTTTAATATGCAAATTTATCTCAATCTTATCTTATCTCAAAATTTTGACCATAATAAAATCGTCAAATGTCGGCAATGGCATCAATCAGCAACAATATATGCGGACTCTCCATGAAAAATGGTTATATTTGCAGATTGTGATATTTAGAGATTATGGCACTTATATCAAACAATGAGATAAAGAAGGTAAAGGCGCTGCAGCAGAAGAAGTTCCGCGATGAGACGGGTCTCTTTACCGTAGAGGGGGAAAAGATGGTTGAAGAAGCTCTCCGTTCACCTTTCCATGTCGAAGCGGTCTACAGACGCGATGAAATCGGCGAGGAAGCAATGAAAAGGATATCTGCCCTTGCTTCTCCTTCACCTGTCCTGGCGGTGGTACGTAAGCCTTCAGACATAGTTCTGGAAGATATTTCTGATGTTGAAATTCCCGGAAAAGGACTTTTCCTCGGACTTGATACCATCAGGGATCCGGGCAATCTCGGCACTATCCTGCGCATAGCCGACTGGTTCGGAATAGATGCCGTGTATGCGGCGAAGGATACCGTGGATGTGTTCAATCCGAAGGTCGTACAGGCTACCATGGGAGCGGTCTTCCGTGTCAGGATGCATTATGTCGACCTTCCTGCACTCTCTGAAAGGATGCTGGAAAAGGGTGGCCGTATTTACGGCACATTCCTCGACGGAAGGAACATGTATTCGCGTGATCTCGACACTGGTCTCCAGATGCCTGTGATGATTGTGATCGGAAACGAGTCGGAGGGCATTTCGCACAGAATGGCCTCCCTTGTTTCGGACAGGCTTTATATTCCACCGTATCCGGCAGACGATCCAGGGTCGGAATCCCTCAATGCCGCAGTGGCAACTGCCGTGACAGTGGCGGAGTTTCGTAGAAGAACATATTGATACATAATATATTATGAATACGATAGAACCAAAGCTCCTGAAGGCACTGAACAACGCTGACTATGATTCGCTCATGGGTTTCCGTGTCAGAAGGATCCTCATGATATGCAGCAACTACGATGCGTTCATCCTTGAAGAAGACGGTCAGATCGAGACCCAGATCTATAAGGAATATATCGACCTTAACCTCAGTACTCCCCCTACATTCGTATGGGTCCAGACCTCTGCGCAGGCGCGTGAAGTGCTTCAGACCACTGTCGGAATAGACATGATCATCTGCATGTACAACAGCGGAGACAATGATGTCTTCACCCTGGCTTCGGAGCTGAAGAAAGAAAGAAGGAGCCTGCCGTTTGTGCTCCTGACCCATTTCTCCAAGGAGGTCTACCGCAGGCTTTCTGCTCTCGACACCACCGGCATCGACTATATGTTCAGCTGGCATGGAAATGCAGACCTGATCGTGGCCATTATCAAGCTTTTCGAGGACCTCAAGAATGCTGACAACGACATAAAGAGGGTCGGCGTGCAGGGAATACTCCTCGTGGAAGACTCCGTGAGATATTATTCTACATATCTGCCGGAGCTGTACCGTATGGTGCTCAAGCAGAGTGCGGAATTCCTGAAAGAGACTCTTAACGAGCAGCAGAGGAAGCATATGAAGCGTTCGCGTCCGAAGATCCTTCTTGCAACCAACCTTGACGATGCGATGGCTATGTATGGAAAATATAAGTCGAACCTGCTCGGCGTGATTTCGGATGTGGGATTCTGTGTGCACAGGGGTGAGACTGCGGAGATGGAAAAGCTTGATGCAGGTCTGGATCTTGTCAGACACATCAAGGCCGACGATCCTATGATGCCTGTTCTCCTTCAGTCTTCACAGGAAAGCATAGCAGCTGTAGCAGAGGAACTTGGCGTAGGTTTCCTGAGGAAATACTCGAAGACCCTGATGATCCAGCTGTATGACTATATCAAGGAGGAGTTTGCTTTCGGTGACTTTGTCTTCAGGGATTCATCAAGGATGGAATACGGCCGCGCCGCCAACCTCAAGGAACTTGAGATCCTTATGCGTGAGGTTCCTGATGAAGTGCTTCTTGCAAATACGTCGAAGAACATGATGTCGAAATGGTTCATGGCCCGAGGCCTTTTTACGCTGGGAACCAGATTCAAGACAGTTGCGGAAAGCAATTTTGCAAACATAAGCGAGCTTCGTGCATATATATCGCAACAGATTCACGATTATCATGCACTGACCGGCCGAGGAGTCATCGCTCATTTCGAAAAGGAAAGCTATGGCAGGCATATATGGTTCTCGAGAATCGGCGACGGCTCTTTAGGAGGCAAGGCAAGAGGTCTGGCCTTTCTGAACAGCCTTGTATATAAGCATACATTGGCCGACAAGTATGAGAATGTGAAGATCTCAATACCGAGGACAATAGTGATCGCCACCGATTATTTCGACCAGTTCATTGTCGAGAACGACCTTCAGTATGTCATTGATTCCGACATATCTGACGAAGAGATTCTTTCTGAATTCGTTTCATCCCGTCTTCCGGAGGGTCTTGTCGAACAGTTGAGAGCATATATCGACACCACGAGGGCTCCGCTTGCCGTGCGTTCGAGCTCAAAGCTTGAAGACAGCAGCTATCAGCCGTTTGCCGGAGTCTATTCTACATATATGATTCCTTTCGTGGAGAACAGGAATCAGATGCTGCGAATGCTTGGAAAGGCGATAAAGAGCGTGTATGCCTCTGTCTTCTATAGCGGCAGCAGGACATATATCCAGACGACAGGCAATCTTTTGAGTGAAGAGAAGATGGCTGTCGTGGTCCAGAGCATCTGCGGTTCCGATCATCAGGACCTGTATTATCCGATGCTTTCGGGAGTTGCCCGTTCCGTAAACTTCTATCCTATCGGCAGCGAAAAGCCCGAAGACGGAATCGTCGACCTTGCATTCGGTCTTGGAAAGACAGTGGTGGATGGTGGCAACTCATTGAGGTTCAATCCGAAATTTCCGAAGAAGATACTTCAGCTTTCGGAGACCAAGCTTGCATTGAGGGATACCCAGAAGATGATGTATGCCCTCGACCTCAAGCCTGGAGCCTTCAAGGTTTCACGCAATGAAGGAGTGAATCTTGCCCATATGCCGATTGCTGATGTGCTCCCAGGCTTCTCTCATCCGGAGCTTGTGGCTTCAACCTTCAGCATCGAGAACAACAGGATGCTCCCTGGAATTGCGGCCAAAGGACCGCGTATCATTTCTTTCGATGCAATCCTCAAGTATGGCAGATATCCTCTTGCCCAGATAATAAAGGATATCCTTGAAATCTGCAAGAAGGAGCTCATGTGTGATATCGAGATGGAGTTTGCTGCCGATATTGAATACAAGGACAACAGCCAGAGGCTTAATCTGAAGCTTCTTCAGGTGCGTCCTGTGGGAGAATACGGTACTGAATCGGAAGTTTCCATCGAGAAGGCGGAGGAAGATATGGAGCATGTCTTGCTGAAATCGACAAAGGCCCTCGGTTCTGGTCGCGTTGAAGGCATGAACTATATAGTGCATGTCCCTTCTGCAACCTTCGACAGCGCCTCGACCAGAGATATGGCTGCGGAGATATCGCGCTTCAACCAGAAGGTCAAGGAGGATGGTGGATCATATCTTCTCATAGGTCCGGGCAGATGGGGATCGTCGGATCCTTGGCTCGGAATACCGGTGCTCTGGAACGAGATATCTGAAGCGAAGATAATCGTTGAGACTGCTATCCCCGGCTATCAGATCGAGCCGAGCCAGGGTACTCATTTCTTCCAGAACATCACATCGCTTGGTGTCGGATACCTTACGATCGATACGGTCCGCGGGGACGGATTTGTAGACGAGAAGGCCATGGAAGGTCTCGAAATTGTCGAGGAAGGACGCTATACAAGGCTTTACAAGGCGCCGGAAGGTCTTGAAGGCTATATTGACAGACTCTCTAACCAGTCTATAGTAGGTTATTAGTCAATATGCTGAAAATTAAAGCGGGAAACAAAAATGTTAACACTGCAAACATTTTTGTTTCCCGCTTATTTCTTCCCAAATCAGCGTCAGATAAGCTGAATTACGCTTCCGTCCATAGGTTTCACGGTGATCTCAAGTTCCTTTCCAGGATAGAGTTCTTCAGACACTGGGATGCCCATCCACTCGAACGCATGTTCCGGAATGATGATCTTCATCTTCGCTTCGTTGTTGGAGAAGTTCGATGCGATCAGAAGCGTGTGGTCCTCGAAATCGCGGAGGAATACGAAGTGCCTGTTCTTGTCAAAGCCGTCAGATGACATGTTGCAGTAGCAGAGGTCGTAGGTCGTTCCCTTGCCTATCGCTTCGTCAGCGGATGCGAATCTGATTGCTTCGGCAAAGCGGCAGAATACCATGGCCTCCTCTCTCTTGAGACCGGCCTTGACCAGTTTTGAGACATTGAGCGTCTTATATTCTCCTGAGGCGATGACCTTGCGCAGACGGCGCAGAGAGCCTACGCTCCACCAGTCGAAGATTGTTGTCCTTCCGTCTTTGCCGCTGAAGCCTTCCTCATCCATTCCGCACTCTCCCACTTCCTCTCCGAAGTAGATCATGAAAGGGGCGGTGTTCAGGAAAAGCGATACATAAAGAGGTGCGAATGTCTTCAGTGCGTCCCCGCCGAAGAACTCCGATGCAAAGCGCTGCTCGTCGTGATTCTCAAGGAAGTTGAGCATATATGGCTGAAGGTCGCTCAGGAACTGCCAGTTGCGGGTGATGCCTGTGGTTGACTGCCAGAGCTCCACCGGCATGCCGTTGTCATTCACGCTCTTGTCCACCACTGTGCGGAGGGTGTCGTAAAGTCCGGACTTGTCATAGAGATAGTCAAAACCTACAGACCTTATATATTCGGCATACAGTTCCTTCTTGTATACTTCTGCGATGAAGATTACCTCCGGATATCTTTCCTTTGTCCTGCATATCAGCCATTTGAAGAATTCCGGCGGTACGAGCTCAACCATGTCGCAACGGAATCCGTCAACCCCTTTGGATGCCCAGAAATCAATGATGTCCGCCATCTTCTCCCATGTGGCAGTGTATGAGTCGCCGTAGTTTATCTTGACAGTCTCATACCAGTCGTTGATGCCAGGATTTGGGCTGTAGCAGTTGTTTCCCGTTGCCATTGCAGGGAATTCCATGTATGGCTCCATACCTGCAGGACAAGGCTTCGGAAGAGTAAGCTGCTGTCCCGGATAATAAAAGAAGTCATTTTCTGTCTTCCAGTGGATATTCCTGTCATCTTCTGCTCCGAGAATCGGATGGCCTTCAGATGGGCATACCTTTCCGTAATCCCTTGACACATGATTCGGTACGAAATCTATGATGAGTTTCAGCCCTGCTTCGTGAGTCCTCTGAACAAGAGCCTCGAACTCTTCCATCCTCCTTTCCGGATCGTCGGCGAGATAGGCATTCACATCATAATAGTCACAGATAGCATATGGTGAGCCTGCCTTTCCCTTTACGAACTGCGGATGAGACGGTGTGCAGCCGGCTACAGCTTCCTGTGTGGAATGTCTGATCACGCCTGTATACCATACATGGCTGCAGCCCAACCATTTAAGGTAATCCAGCGTATTCTTGTCGATGTCTGTGAACTTTCCGGTTCCGTTATCGGTGAGTGAGCCGTTTTGTTTCGGCCTTATCTTGTCATTGCCCCAAAGACGAGGGAGCATCTGATATATGATAGGTTTCTGCATGTTATGTTAATTTGCGGCCGCAAAGATAATCAAAAACGATGCCTTGTCAAAAGTAATTCATAATCATTGCGAAGTATTGTCATCCATGTGCTGTCACGGTGCTCTGAAAATGCATGTCGTGGTGTTTGTAAATCCGCTGATTTGAGGTAATTTTGCCGGAAATTTACAGGAAGACTCAACATGAAGATAATTCATACAAGCGACTGGCATCTCGGCCATACCATATACGGTCACGACCGCACTGAAGAACAGGGCTCGATGCTTGAACAGATGCGGGCGCTCGTGTCGGAGATCCAGCCCGACCTGTTTCTTTTGTGCGGTGATGTTTTTCATGTCGCCCAGCCCTCTTCCTATGTGCAGACTGTCTTTACAGAAGCTTTGATGCGCCTACATGAGGCATGCCCGGATATGCGTATAGTGGTCACGGCGGGCAATCATGACAGTCCTTCAAGACACGAGGTGTTTAAAAGGCCATGGGAAGAGCTGAATGTATTCATGACAGGGACAGTGTCAAAGGAGTCTCCCCGGAACAATATCATCGAGATTCCCGGGAAGGGATATGTGGCTGCTGTGCCATATTGCAGTGAGCGTAATCTTCCAGAAGGATTCCATCAGAATCTTCTCGACCTTGTGGCTGAAAGGAATACGGCAGGACTGCCGGTGGTCATGGCGGCTCATACCACTGTTTCAGGATGCGACACGGCCGGACACGAAATGGCATCATCACTTTCGGTGGGAGGTATAGACGGTTTGGATATCAGTGAATTAGGAATCGGATATGATTATCTGGCACTGGGTCATATCCATAAGCCTCAATATATAGCCGGAAGCAATGGAAGAGCACGCTATTGCGGAACACCACTTCCTGTTTCATTTGATGAGACATACGCGCATTCTGTATCCGTGGTTGAGATTTCCGCACATGGGGAAAAGCCGCTGGTGACCACTGTTGCGATAGATAATCCCTGGCCTGCAGTAACACTTCCGTCGGAAGGATATCTTCCGTGGGATGAGGCAAGGAACCTGCTGAAGGCATTCCCGGACGAGCTTAAGGCATATGTCAGGCTTAATGTGGAAGTTGAAGACTTCTTGCCGGCGGAAGCTTATGCAGAGGCAGCCATGACAGCGAAAGACAAGGCGTGCAGGTTCTGCTGTATAAATGCCCGCAGAAATACACATCTGAAACCGAGGGAAAAGGAATTGAGCATATCTGAATTCAAGGAGAAAAGCCCTGTATGCATTGCAGAACGATACGCTGAAGATAATGGAATCTCATTTGATGAAGAACTTCATATGATCTTTGATGAAGTTCTGAAAATCATAGATAACGAATCAAGAGAAGAATAAGATAGGCGGCATGAGACTTCAGAAACTTACAATACATAATATCGCATCTGTGGAAGATGCCGTCATTGACTTCGACAGTCATCCTCTGGCCGACAGCGATGTCTTTCTCATAACCGGAAAGACCGGTTCGGGCAAGTCCACAATACTTGACGCTATATGTCTTGCCTTATACTCCTCCACACCACGCCTGAAGAACACATCCATGCAGGGAGATGTGGCTGACGGAGACAAGAGCATAAAGATAAATGATCCGCGCCAGCTGATGAGACGGAATACCGGTGAGGCTTATGTGGAGCTTACTTTTGTAGGAAACAACGGAATACCATATAAGAGCAGGTGGTCTGTAGCAAGGGCTCATAACAGGGTCTCTGGAAATCTGCAGGCAAAGAAATGGGTGCTTACAGACCTGCAGACGGGTTATGTCCTATCCAAGGATGAAGAGATAAGGGAGGAGATTGCAAAGGCTACAGGCCTTGATTTCGGCCAGTTTTGCCGTACTACCCTCCTTGCCCAGGGAGAGTTCACGAAGTTTCTCAACAGCAAAGATGACGAAAAGGCTGTCATTCTGGAAAAGATCACAGGTGTAAGCATATATTCCCGTATCGGCAGCAAGGTCTTCGATATTACTGCCGAAAAGCGTAAGGAGTGGATGGAAATGGAGAGCAGGTGCTCCGGTATGGCTACTCTTCCCGACGACCGGAGGAAAAGTCTGCAGACCGAACTCGCTGCTGCAGATGAAGAATGTGAAAGACTTGCAGGTCATAGAGTTGTATTCTCGAAGGCTCTCGGGCATATGACTTCTATGGCAATGTATTCCGATGAGATGAAATCGCTTGATGATGCTTCGGATGTTCTTGTCGGACGATTCGCCATGATAAAGGCTGGAATCGATGAAATGAAGGTAAATGCTGCCGCGCTGGAGACGAAGATCCGGGAAACCGCTGGCCGTATAGAGGCTGAAGCTCCGAGGTCTTCTGCGCTGGACGAGTATAAGTCAATCCTGGCTGACATGAGGGTCATATACGACGCAAGGAAAAGGATTGCAGAAGAGGAATCCGGAATCAGGAAGTTGCTGGAAGCTTTTGAAGGCAGTCTCAAGCAGGAGTATGAAAGATGCGTGAACGAGCGGGAGGAGGCTGGACAGATGCTGGACGCCAGGAAATCCAGACATAAGGAGCTCGAACTCGCGGTTTCGGAAGCAGGAATAGCCGGATTGAGAGAGGAGAAGGACAGGGGCCAGGCTTTTCTGAATAAGTTGTCTGCTGCATCGATACGTCTGCAGAATCTTGAGAAGGAAAGAACCAGGCATGAACAGGCTGCTGAGTCGCTCCAGAAAATGAAAATCCGGATATCAGAGATGGGCAGTCAAGTGACTTCGCTGGAACCGGAGATCGAGGCCGCTTCGATCCGCCGGGAGACTGCTTTGGAGATGCTGGAAAGACAGAAAGCCAGCGTGGATTCCTGGGCGAAAAGCATCAGGTCGAAACTTCGGAACGGCGATATCTGCCCTGTGTGCGGACAGGAGGTCGTGAACGCGGCTTTCGATGAGGAAATGCTTGACATGCTTTACAAGGAAGCGGAATCAGTTATGAAGGAGGCGGACGGACATTATGCCGCTCTGAATGCCGAAAAGGATACTCTGAATGCGCAGATAGCCGCTTTTACCGCTCAATATGAAGCTGCACTCAAGGCACATGAAGAAGACCGCTCACTGGCTGATGCGGCATCTGCATTTGCTGTCTCGTGCGCTGAATGCGGGCTGGATCCGGATAGTCATGACATAATCTCGGCGATAGCCTTGCAGAAGGAATCTGCAGATAAGGTTCTGGGTGGACTGATGGAGAAGATCCGGCAGGGCGAGGTTATGGAAGGTGAGTTGCGTGAAGCGGCAAAACTTCTGGATGAATGCTGGAATGGTTTCAGGAAGGCAGAGGAATCCGTTGCAAATGCTGAAAGGGACAGGAAGGAGTGTGGAATAAGGATTGAGACTGGCAGGAAGATGGTGAAGGACAGGCTTAACGACATATCGGAGGCGGAGAAATCCGTATCCGCTTATGTTGTGCCGGGCATGTGGGAGAATGATTGGAGGACTGATATGGTCTCGTTTGCCCATGAACTTAAGGGGGCGGCTCAGTCTTATGTGGCGATGGCGGAAGAATTAAGGAAGCTCCGGGCTGAAAATGAAAAGGTGGTGTCACAGCTGGGTGCTGTCGAAGCTGCAGTTGGTGAAATCCTTGCGATAAATGACGCTTGGAAGGAGGTGTCCCCTTCCGCTTCATATGATGGCATACATGAGCTCTCTGATGCTGCAAACAGGCTTCTTGCTGATGTCATATCTGTCCGTGACAGGAGAAGGAACGCTATGGAACGGCTTGAGGGAGAAGGAAAGATGCTTGCCGGATTGACGGAGGAAAACGGCTGGCTGGCTGAATATCAAGATGTTGCAGGTCTGGAAGAGAAGCTTAAGGAAACGGACCGGCTTATTTCGGATTGCAGCGAAGCAAAAGGCAGGCTGCAGCAGACTCTCCGTCAGGACGATATCAACATGCAGCAGAAAGGCGAATTGATCCGCGAGGCGGAGAGGCTTAAGAAGGAATATGAAAAATGGTCACGCATGAATGCGCTGATCGGAGATGCGACGGGCAAGAAGTTCAGGCAGATAGCCCAGAGCTATATCCTTTCTGATCTGATAAATTCTGCAAACCATTATATGAGGTCGTTGACCGACAGGTATACGCTGAAGGTGGTTCCGGGTACTTTCGTCATAATGGTCGAGGATGCTTATCAGGGATATGCATCCAGGGCGGCAAGCACGATCTCCGGAGGCGAAAGTTTCCTTGTCTCACTGTCTCTTGCTCTGGCATTGAGCGATATAGGTCAGCAGCTCTGCGTGGACATACTTTTCATTGACGAGGGTTTCGGCACCTTGAGCGGCGATCCTCTTCAGAACGCCATATCGACTCTTCGTGCACTTCACAGAAAGGCCGGCAGAAGGGTGGGTATAATCAGTCATGTGGAAGAATTGAGGGAAAAGATTCCTGTGCAGATCAGGGTTAATCAGGAAGGAACGGAGTCTTCCAGCAAAATCGAGGTTTCATGAAAAAGATATTGACATTCATATTGCTTTTGTTGACGGCATTTCCGGCTTTGCATGCGGAAGATGCTGCTGACAGATACAGGCGGGAGATCGGGGTGATCGCCCGCTATGGTGACATTTTGACCACGAACGGCTTTCACTCGGGATTCAATCCTCTCGGCAGGAGACTGGCTCGTTACGAATCTGTGGCACTGCAGTATTCGTTTGCCTTCCCGGAATCATCGGAATACGGCAGGTTCTACCCTTCTGCCCGTCAGGGTGTAGGTGTCGGACTCTATTCTTTCGGAAGTCACGAATATGTGGGAACTCCCATTTCTCTGTACATGTTCCAGGGGGCAACCGTTGCTTCATTGTCCGACAGGCTCACCCTTGACTACGAGTGGAATCTGGGGTTCTCGTTCGGATGGGTAAATGACAGCGGTCTCACGGCCTCCAGGACAAATATAAGCCTGGGAGGCGGACTTTTCCTTACATGGAGGCCGCATGCAAGGTTGAAATTCACTTTGGGACCTGAATTCATGCATCATTCCAACGGGGATACGTCTTTTCCGAATCTTGGGACCAATACGGTAGGATTGCGCGCAGGTGCAGCTATGGGATTCGGAGAGAAAGAACATGTCAGGACTGTCGCCAGGCTTTTTGCTGCGGAAGAAGAGAAGAAGCCTTTTGGGGAAAGGATGACATATGATATGTCGCTGACCGTAGGCTGGAGGGCTGGTCGTGTGCAGCATGAGGACGGAATCAAGAAATTCAATTATAAGTTTCCTATCGTTTCAGTATCAGCGGAATCCATGTATCATTTCAACAGATACTTGAGCCTCGGTCCTTCCATTGACCTGATAATGGACAGAAGCGCTGACCTCATTCCTTTTGCCGCAAGCTACGACTATCCTTCTATGTGGAAGCAGATGGCTGCAGGCATAGGTGTGAAGACGGAGGTCAGGATGAATTTCTTCGGAGTGAGTGCCGGAGGAGGATATTCATTCGGACAGGATGACTCTGTGCTTACCGGTCCGTATGGTGTTTTCGGAATGAAGACATATATTTCCGACAAGCTTTATATCGGTGCGAAATATATACTCCGCAGCCAGAGATATACTCATAATCTCACTTTCGGTCTTGGATGGAGATTTGGAATAAAATAAATTGACAATCAGTAAATTATAAATATTATGAAAAGTATTGCTTTAAGACAGGTGCACCACGGAGGCATTACCATTCAGGTACCTGAGATATGGGAGGTTGAGACTGAAACCTACCAGGAAGAGAACGGAGATGAATCATATGAGATAGACATCAATGCCCAGGGTAAGGATGTGCGCAGCATCAATATCAGCTTCGGTCCTATGCCGGAGGGTTCCGATGCGTATGCGGAGGCATGCGGCACATACGAGGAAGTAATGAATGAGGACGAACTCGATGCGGCTGAAGAGCCTATCTTGTGCTTCGAATTCAAGAATGCGGAGGCTTATGGATTCAGCCTTCACACTGACGACGGACTCCCATGCTTCTTCTTCTGTGTCGGTGTCGGCAACGACCTTCTTACCGTGCTTGTATGCGCTCCTGACAATGATGAGCTTCAGAGTCTGATAGATTTTGTGGAAGAATATCTCCAATTTAATTAAAATGCGATTTAATAGACTTATTATAATAATCATCGCACTGACTGGCATTCTGATGTCTTCGTGCGATATAATATCGAACGGGGGATCGGGAGGAAATCAACAGGAAACTCCTGAAGTTAACAAGCCACAGGATGGTCCCAAAGAGTTTGTAATGCTCTTTACCAATGACTTCCACAGCCAGATCGAACCAATAGACAAGAACGAAACCTACAACGCAGACAGAGGCGGAGCAAAGCGTATCAAGGTGCTCGTCGATAGTATCCGCAATGCGGAACCTGCTGTGCTGCTTGCAGATGCGGGAGACCTTGTCCAGGGTACATATTATTTCAGCCTTCTGAATGGTATCGTGGAAATGATGCTTCTGGATGAAATAGGCTATGATGTCCGCACCCTTGGAAATCATGAATTCGACAAGAAGATGGTTGGCCTCGGCGACATGCTTGCGATGAGCAAGGTGCCGGTGGTGGCAAGCAACTATGATTTCACGAATACAAGCCTGAGCAGTTTTGTACAGAAATCCGTTATTCTTGAGGCAGGGGCTGTCAAGGTTGGATTTATCGGACTGAATGTAAGACTGTACAATCTTGTAGACCCTACCGCATGTGAAGGCGTTGTATGGCAGGACGCGATAAATGTGGCTGATGTAGAGGCGAAAAAGCTTCGCGACGCAGGGGCAGACATCGTCATAGCATTGTCACACCTTGGCTACGAGTATGATGACCGTGTCTATTATGATAGAGGTATTGCGATGAATACCAAGTATATAGATATGATCATAGGCGGTCATTCCCATACATTCCTCACAAAGGCGGATTATGTGCAGAATCTCGAAGGTGACAAGGTGCCAGTTGTGCAGACCGGCTCGAAGGGAATATACCTCGGATATGCAAAGATCAAGATTGACAATGCAGGCAAGCCGTCATTCACATACAGGCTGATCCCTGTGGACAGACGCCTTGACAGCAGGGTCGATGAGGATTTTTCAGCGCTGATAGATACATATGCTGCTACCGTGACCGAAAAGATGAACGAGGTGATCGGATATTGTCCGCAGGCGATCCGCAAAGGCTCTCCGGAAAGTCCGCTTGGCAATCTTACAGGAGACGCCCTGATATGGATGGCAAAGGAATATTATGACATCGATGCAGATGTCAGCATATATAATTCAGGTGGCCTTAGGGCGGAGATTTCTGCCGGCCCGCTCACCCTTGGTGATGTCTATGCAGTTTATCCGTTCGACAATACCCTCTCCATCATCACAATGAAGGGAAGTGACCTGAAGACCCTGTTCAGCTATGTGGCTTCGAGCGGTGGACTGCCGGTCAATGCAGGTGTGAAACTGGTAATTCAGAACAATGCCGTCAAGTCTGTGACCGTAGGCGGAAAGCCTATAGACAACAACAAGACCTACACTGTCGCTACCATCGACTATCTGGTAAATCTCGGCAGATACGGTATGGAAAACGCCCTCTCACGCACTGATTCTCATGAGATTATCCGTGATTATTTCGGGGAATACTTCCGCTATCTTGCTTCGCAGAACAGCGGCGGGCAGATTACGGCCAAGAAAGATGGCAGAGTCGTGATCAATTAGCCGAGATCTTCCATCTCACCCGCCATATGCCGTCGGCAAATGAATGGCTGATTATTTTGAATGTGCCTGCTTCGGATGTGTTCGCTACATGAGCCCCGATGCAGGCACATGCGTCATAATCCCCTATCCTTACAATACGGAGGGTCTGCGAGGCATCCTCCGGCAGCTTGCTCAAGTCCACGATGGCTGCAGCCTCTTCACGCTGCATGAACTCTATTGTGACGTCAAGACCGGACGCAATCACCTCGTTGACCTTTGCCTCGATCTGTGCAACCTGCTCCGCAGTCGGTTCTTCCGCCAGGATGTAGTCACATTTCGATTTCTTCTTCTCGATATGTGCATTCCTTGACCTCGGACATCCGAACATCTTGACCATTGTTGCATTCAATATGTGTTCTGCGGTATGTGCGGGTGCGATTGACACATCCTTAAATTTGGACTTACCGTCTATATTAGTTAAATTTGCTTCCATAGACACAAAGATAAGCAATTATGTCAATATTCGGAGAGATAGACAAGAACCGCAAGACGGCAATCTACATCAGAATTTCCACCTCTATGCAACAGACTGACAGACAGAGGGAGGAACTATTGGACTACGCAATGAGGAACGATATCGTAATTAGCGAAGAAGACATCTATGTAGATATAATCAGCGGTTTCAAGGAGGGCGAGACACGCCCGAACTACGGCATTCTTAAACGTAAGGTTGAGGACGGAGTGTATCAGCAGATATTATTCAGCGAGTTCAGCAGACTTGACAGA
>JAFYLU010000048.1 GCA_017550025.1 Bacteroidales bacterium
GTGAAATAGAGATAGTTGACATTTTATTTTCATTGTTAAGGAAAAATTTTCCTACCTTTGCAGTTCGCATTACGCAGAATATATATAGTAACCCGATATTTTATTTTTAAGCGATATGGCTAAAAAGACAAAGAAAATCGAAACTCCGATTGACCAGAGAGAGACCTTCGTGTCCATTCAGAAAAGTTTCGCTGACTCGGATCTGACTGTCAGTGAGAAGCTTCAGACACTTTATTCTCTCCAGCAGGCAGACACGGCTATCGACAAGATCCTCCAGCTCAGAGGTGAACTTCCTATCGAGGTTGAGGCTCTCGAGAATGAGATCGTCGAGCTCAAGGCCAAGGCTACCCGCATTGCAGAGCTGGTAGAGGAGTACAATAAGTTCATCACAGAGAACAAGCTCGGAATCACAGAATGCAACGAGCAGATCGAGAAGTACAGGTCGCAGCTCGAGAATGTTGCAAACAGCCGTGAGTACGACTCTCTCAACAAGGAGATCGAGAACCAGGACCTCCTCCGACAGATCGCAGAGAAGCACATCAACGAGACCAGAGAGCGTATCTTCGAGAAGAAGAACGAACTCGAGGTGGTGAAGGAGAAGATCTCTGTAAGAACAGAAGACCTCAAGGCAAAGAAGGAAGAACTCGCTACAATCGTGGAGGCTACTTCAAAGGATGAGGAGAGACTCCGTGCAAACAGAGACGCATGTGCAGCGAAGATTGATGAAAGAACCATGAGCGCATATGACCATATCCGTCAGAGCTGCAACAATCATCTTGCTGTCGTGTCTGTTTTCAACGGTGACTCTTGCGGAGGCTGCTTCAACACAATCGCTCCACAGAGACTTATCGACATCGCATCCAACAAGAGGATGATCATCTGCGAATATTGCGGAAGGATACTTGTAAATCCTGATTTCGAATAATCTGACTTATGGCTGAAGAAGGAAAGAGAAGGTCAGTCAGAAAGAAGAATCCGTCAGTTAATCTTGACACGCTTGGGCTTGAGGTGGGAAACAGACCGCCTCAAGCTCTTGATGTCGAAGAGGCTGTCCTCGGAGCCCTTCTGATTGAGCCTAACTGTGTTGATGAGGCGATGGACGAACTCTCGCCCGGTTGTTTCTATAGCGAAAGACACAGAATGATATTCGAGGCGATGAGCTCCCTCAACAACGAGCATGTCGCGCTTGATCTTCTTTCCGTATCCCAGAAGCTCAAGGCCCAGGGTAATCTCGAGGCTATAGGCGGTACGATCACTCTCGCACAGATGTCGCAGAAGATCGGAGCCGCGGCCCACATCGAGTATTATATCAGGATCCTCAAGCAGAAATGCATCCAGAGAGAGCTGATCACGGCATCATATGACATCCTGAAGACATCGTATGACGAGTCTGTAAATGTCGATGACCTTATTGACACGGCGCAGACAAAGCTCTTTGCAGCCATCCAGAACAATGTGAAGAAGGATGTGCAGGAGATCGGAAAGGTCATAAACGAGGCTCTGGACGATCTTCAGAAGCGTCAGGATTCGGACGGATTGAGCGGAGTGCCTTCGGGCTTCCCTTCATTGGACAAGATAACCCTCGGATGGCAGGCTTCCGACCTTATCATCCTTGCGGCCCGTCCGTCTGTCGGTAAGACCGCATTTGTTGTGAATGTGGCTAGAAATGCCGCAGTAGACTTCAACATGCCGGTGGCTATCTTCTCTCTTGAGATGCCAGCCAAGCAGCTCGCCAACCGTATGATGGTGTCCGAGACCAAGCTCAGTGCCGACAAGATAAAGGGTGGTGTAAAGCTTCAGGATTGGGAATGGCAACAGCTTGACATTCAGCTGAAAAGACTTTCGAAGGCCCCTATCTATATAGACGACACACCTTCGCTTCCTGTGATGGAGTTCCGTTCGAAGGTGAAGAAGCTCGTGAAACAGAAGGGAGTACGTCTCATCGTGGTCGACTACCTTCAGCTGATGCAGGGACCTGCGGAACTTCGAGGCATGCGTGAGCAGGAAGTCGCAGCTATCTCACGAACACTGAAGGCTACGGCGAAGGAAATGAATGTGCCTATCATAGCGCTTTCGCAGCTTTCGCGTCAGTCGGAGAACCGTCAGGGCAGCAACCGCCGTCCGCAGCTGAGTGACCTCCGAGAGTCGGGATCAATCGAGCAGGATGCGGATATGGTAATCTTCATCCACCGATATGACTATCAGGGTCTGTCGGACAATCCGGACGATGTGGGAAGAACACAGATCATAATCGCCAAGCACAGAAACGGCTCGATCGCGGATATCGACATGAGATTCCGTGCCGATGAGGTGCGTTTCGTGGATGAGCAGGAGAGTCTGGTCAACCAGGCTGACATGATGCCTGTTGCTTCGGCGATGAATGATGACATGCCTCCTTTTGGACCGGACATGATGGGGCATATGCCTCCGAACGAGTTCGGCATGAATGATGAATTCTGATAAGGTGTGCTGAAAAAAGGAAACATATTGATATCGGTGATTCTCCTGTGTACATGCATGTCGGTGCTTCCGATGCGTGCACAGGAGAATTCTGATTCAAAGGGTTCTGCATGCGTGCCGGTAAGGGCGGTGACGGAGGAGAAACTGGCATTCCGGGCCGGAGAGAAGATGGATTTTGTTCTGCATTACAGGTGGGGCGCCATAAATTCGGATGTGGGACATGCGACTGTGAGTCTCGATGCCGTCACTTATAACGGCCAGGAAGCCTTCCTGTGCTCTGCATATGGAAGGACTACGAAGTTTTTCGACCTTTTCTTCAAGGTCAGGGAGGATTTCAAGTCATGGTTCACCCGCGACGGCCTCAGGCCTCTGAAGTTTACCAGGGATACTTATGAAGGCGGATATGAGGCGAGGAATACATATGTCTATGACTGGTCAGCCGCTGACCCTCATATCGTTGCGGATGTGTATTCTTCAAGCAGCGGACAACGTTTCCCTTACATCCCGCTGACTCCCTGCACCTTCGACCTTCCGGCCCTCTTCTTCTTTGCAAGGAACATGGACTTCGATGCAGTGGAGCCAGGCAGGAAATACCCTATGACATTCGCCATTGATGACGATGTGTTCAATGTGTATTTCATCCTCTACGGTCCGGAGACCATAAAGGTGAAGGGACTCGGAACAATCCGCACCATAAAGTTTGCGGCCAAGCTCCTCGAAGGCGAGGTCTTCAAGGGTGAGGAGGACATGATGATATGGGTCACTGATGATGACAACAGGCTGCCGGTATATTTCGAGGCTCCGCTTCTGGTCGGAACCGCAACCGGCAGGATGACCGGATATGAAGGCCTTAAGCATCCGTTCACGGCTCTGCTCAAGGCAAGATGATGAATCTGAAAATAAAAAAAGAAATGGCAAAAAAGAATGCAATCGAACATACCGGAAGGATTGTAGAGATCACTCCGGATTTCACAACCGTGGAGATAGTCGTGTCTTCCGCTTGTTCGGAGTGTCATGCAAAGGGTCTTTGCGGAATGTCGGAAGACAAGGAGAAAATAATAATGGTGCCGACCGATCCTTATACTGTGTATGCAGTGGGGGATGAGGTGAAGGTGATGACGAAGATGAGCATGGGATTGAAGGCTGTGTGGATATCTTATGTGATTCCTTTGGCGGTTTTAATGATTTTAATATTATCTTTGTCTGCCGTTATCGATAACGAGTTTCTGCGTGGCGCCGTTGCGCTTGCCGGAGTCGGGGTATACTACTTCTTCATCTGGCTTTTCAGGGACAAGTTGTCGAACGAATTCGTGTTTTATATCGAATAGGAGTCCCGCCCAGGATTGATACAACTAACTAATAATTATAATTGTAATGACAACAACAATCATCTGGACTATTGCAATCCTTACCATTCTTGGTGCTTTGCTTGCGGTGGTTCTCTATGTTGTGGCTGAAAAGTTCAAGGTAGAGGAAGACCCGAGGATCGACGATGTGGAGAAGGCGTTGCCTGGTGCAAATTGCGGAGGATGTGGTCAGGCTGGCTGCCGTGCCTTCGCCCAGTACTGTGTCGAGTCGTTGCCGAATCTGGACAAATGCTTCTGTCCTGTAGGAGGAAATGACGGAATGCAGAAAGT
Source organism: Bacteroidales bacterium (assembly GCA_017550025.1). Classification (GTDB taxonomy): domain Bacteria; phylum Bacteroidota; class Bacteroidia; order Bacteroidales; family UBA932; genus Cryptobacteroides. The sequence continues at coordinate 4,098 of JAFYLU010000048.1, forward strand.
CGCTGCCGTGCTTGGTGTCGAGGTTGCTGCAAAGGAACCTCAGGTCGCTGTGGTACGATGCAACGGATCTTGTGAGAACCGTCCTCGTACAAACGAGTATGGTGGTTATCAGTCATGCCGTGTCAAGGCTTCGCTCTATAGCGGAGACACAGGCTGTTCATTCGGATGTCTCGGATGCGGAGACTGCGTTGCAGTCTGCCAGTTCGGTGCGATTTCTATGGATCCTGCCACAGGACTTCCTGTAGTGGATGAGGAGAAGTGTACTGCATGCGGCGCATGTGCGAAGGCATGTCCGAAGGGAGTGATCGAGATCCGCAACAAGGGTCGCAGAAACATGCGTGTGTATGTTTCATGCGTCAACAAGGACAAGGGAGCTGCTGCGCGCAAGGCCTGCAAGGCTGCATGTATCGGTTGCGGCAAGTGTGCCAAGGTTTGTCCTTTCGAGGCCATCACAGTGGAGAACAATCTTGCATACATCGACTTCACAAAGTGCAAGCTTTGCAAGAAATGTGTGGCAGAGTGCCCTACAGGCGCTATTCACGCAGTCAATTTCCCTGTAGTGAAGCCGAAGCCGGAGGCAGCACCTGTTGCGAAGCCAGAGGCGGTAGTGGAGAAAACTGAAAAGAAGGAGGAATAGGACTATGATGAAGACATTTTCAATAGGTGGTATCCACCCAAGCGACAGCAAGATTTCTAAAGATTGCAAGATCGAGGTCCTTCCTGTACCTTCGAAGGTGTTTATCTCGGTGGCACAGCATCTCGGAGCCCCTGCAACTCCTGTGGTTAAGCCGGGCGACCAGGTGAAGGTCGGACAGGTGATCGCTGAACCTGCAGGATTCATTTCCGCATATGTACATTCGTCAGTTTCCGGTACAGTCAAGTCTGTAGGTCCGCGCAAGGATCTTGCAGGCAACAACATGACTCATATTGAGATCGATGTGGAAGGAGACGAGTGGATCGAAGGAGCAGATCTTTCTGATACTCTTGTAACTGCTATTCCTGAAGATAACAAGGCTATTCTCGAGAAGATTAAGCTCAATGGTGTCGTAGGTCTCGGCGGTGCTACATTCCCTGCACATGTTAAGCTCTGTCCTCCTCCGGGCAAGGTGGCTGAATGCCTCATCCTCAACGGAGCGGAGTGCGAGCCATATCTTACTTCAGACAACCGCATCATGATCGAGAAGAGCAAAGAGATCGTGGTAGGAGCTGCAATCATGAAGCAGGTTCTCGGCGGATGCAGGACTGTCATCGGTATTGAGGAGAACAAGCCGGAGGCTATAGCTGCAATGACTGCTGCAGTGGCTGAACTTCAGAAGACAGCAAAGGGATATGAGGGCATTTCAGTGATGACTCTCAAGAAGAAATATCCGCAGGGAGGTGAGAAACAGCTCATCGACGCCGTAATGGGCCGTCAGGTGAAGTCTATGGGTCTTCCTATCGACGTCGGAGCAGTTGTGCAGAATGTGGCTACATCGCTTGCAGTATATGAGGCTGTCCAGAAGAACATACCTCTCATCACAAACGTGATGACAATTACAGGCGACTGCCTCCCTATGGAGAAGCAGCACAACTACAAGTTCCGCATCGGTATGCCTCTTTCATACATCGCTGAATATGCAGGTGGTGTTCCGGAGCAGGCTGTGAAGATCGTCAGCGGAGGTCCTATGATGGGTAAGGCAATCGCGAATATGGATGCTACAACCGTAAAGGGTTCATCTTCATTGCTTTATCTTACTGCGGAGCAGACTGTGCGCGGAGTGGAGTCGGCATGTATCCGTTGTGGAAAATGTGCAGAGGCCTGCCCTATGGGACTCGAGCCGTTCCTCCTCAACAAATACGCCCGCAACTCCATGATGGACGAACTCGAGGAGAATGCCGTTCAGGACTGTATCGAGTGCGGATGCTGCCTTTACAGCTGTCCTGCGAACATTCCTCTGCTCGACATCATCCGTATCGCAAAGGGCGATGTCATCAAGATCATCAGAGGTCGTGCCGTAAAGAAATAGTAACATTTAACAACTATAACAACCATGGATAAACTTTTGGTTTCACCTTCACCGCACCTCCACACCAAGACTTCTACGAAGTCACTGATGCGTGATGTGGTGATCGCAATGATGCCGGCAGTTATCGTTTCTGTCCTTTTCTACGGATGGTCAGAGCTGCTGGTTCTCGGCGTGAGTGTGGCTTCATGCGTACTGCTGGAGTACCTTATTACAAAATATCTTCTGAAGAAGACCTGCACAGTGGGAGATTATTCCGCTGTGGTGACGGGTGTACTTCTCGCACTTAACCTTCCTTCAACAACTCCTTGGTGGGTGGTGTTCATAGGAGCAGTCGTTGCTGTGGGAGTCGCAAAGATGACATTCGGTGGACTCGGACAGAACCTCTTCAACCCGGCAATCGTGGGCCGTGTGTTCCTCCTCATCTCCTTCCCTACATATATGACAGACTGGACAAGGCCGCAGGGCTTCATCGGCGGTAGCATTGACGCGCTTTCAGGCGCGACTCCTCTCGGAATCGCAAAGGAAGGCGGCGTGGCTGCAATCGAAGGTCTCGACTATATGGACATGCTTTTCGTCAATATCGGAGGTTCTGCAGGTGAGCTTTCTGCAATTGCGATCCTTGCAGGTTTCGTATATCTCCTCGTACGCAGGGTAATCCGTCCGTACATCACGCTCTCGATCCTTGCGACAGTGGCTGTATTCTCCGGAATCTTCTGGCTTGTGAACCCTGCCGAATATACCGATCCTGTGTTCAACCTCCTCACCGGTGGTCTCCTCCTCGGTTCAGTGTTCATGGCAACCGACTATGTGACATCTCCGATGAGCAATGTGGGAGGCATCATCTTCGGTGTGGGTATCGGTATCATCACAATGCTGATCCGTTACTTCGGAGCATATCCTGAAGGAGTGTCATTCGCTATCCTTATCATGAACTCGGTGGTTCCTCTCATCAACAAGTGGTGCCACGCCAAAAAGTACGGGAGGGCATAAGCTATGGCAGTACAATCATCATTCAAGAACATGACAATCTGCCTTTTCGCGATCTGTATCGTATGTTCGGGTCTTCTTGCCGGAGTATATGCTCTGACAAAGGCTCCGATCGATGCTGCGGCAAAGGCAAAGAATGAGGCTGCGATCCTCGAGGTGCTTCCTGACACGGCTGCATCAATCGAAGAGGAAAGGACAGTGGAATTCGAAGGACAGACCTATGCATACAACCTTGCATATGACGAGGTGGGAAATGTCGTAGGATGTGCCATCAATGTGGCTCCTGTCGGCTTCGGAGGTCCTATCGCCATCAAGGTAGGATTTGATATCAACGGCGTGATCTGGAATACAAAGGTGCTCTCGCAGGCAGAGACTCCTGGTCTTGGCGCAAAATGTGTCGAGCCTTCTTTCTATGATCAGTTCAAGGGCTTCAATCCTGCAGAAAAGACTCTCGCAGTGAAGAAGGACGGAGGTGACGTGGACGCCATCACAGCTTCTACCATCACATCGAGGGCATATGCCGACGGACTTGCTCTCGCAGTGAAGGTCTTCCATGCGATAGGACAGACCCCTATGCTCATTAACGAATAATGGAGGAACAGACAATGGGAAAATTGCAACTTATAACTAAAGGCCTCATAAAGGAGAATCCTACTTTCGTTCTCCTTCTCGGTATGTGTCCTACATTGGCCACTACCACTTCGGCCATCAATGGTATGAGCATGGGACTTGCCACTACGTTTGTCCTCATTCTCTCAAACATCGTGATCTCTGCGATTGCGGCTTACATTCCTGACAAGGTGCGTATTCCTTCGTATATCGTGGTTATCGCAACCTTCGTTACATTGCTCCAGTTCGTGATGCAGGCATATGTTCCGGATGTGTATGAGACTCTCGGTCTCTTCATTCCGCTCATCGTTGTGAACTGTATCGTTCTCGGTCGTGCGGAGGCATTCGCAAACAAGAACAGCGTAGGTGATTCAGCTCTTGACGGAATCGGCATTGGACTCGGCTTCACCCTCTCTCTCACAGTCCTCGGACTTGTACGCGAGATCCTCGGAAGCGGTTCTGCATTCGGATTCAAGTTCATCGAAGGAGACGGAATCCTTGCATTCGTGCTTGCTCCGGGAGCCTTCCTTGCACTCGGCTACCTTATCGTAATCTTCAGGAAATTAACAACTAAAAAGGCAGAGTAGTCATGGAATATATACTTATAATCATATCAGCGATATTCGTAAACAATATCCTGCTTTCACAGTTCCTCGGAATCTGTCCTTTCCTCGGAGTTTCGAACAAGCTCAGCACTGCTGCCGGCATGTCAATGGCCGTATGCTTTGTGATCACGCTTGCTACAGTGGTTACATATCTTCTCAACTCGCTCCTCGCGATGTTCGGTCTTGAATTCCTTCAGACCATATCGTTCATCCTTGTGATTGCTGCCCTTGTGCAGATGGTGGAGATCGTGCTCAAGAAGATCAGCCCATCCCTTTATTCGGCTCTCGGTATCTTCCTCCCTCTCATCACTACAAACTGTGCCGTTCTCGGTGTGGCTCTTACAGTGGTGCAGAAGTCTTCTCCGTTCGCAGCAGCTGCTGACGGCATGATGAACCTCGGAGAGGCTACCGTTTATGCTTTCGCAACCTCTTTAGGTTTCGGTCTCGCAATGGTTCTCTTCGCAGGTCTCCGCGAGCAGCTTGCCCTCAATGAAGTGCCGAAGGCATTCAAGGGTATTCCTATCGCTCTCGTGACTGCAGGTATCCTCGCGATGGCATTCATGGGATTCTCCGGACTGGTTTAGAATCTATAGACAGATCATACGAAAATGTACCGTTTGTTAAGGTGCACCTTGAACAGACGGTACATTTTGTTTACATGAATTTTATATGGACGCTATGAATTATACAGCAAAGGAACTGCTGGATAAAGCGGAGGAACTCAGGCGCAGCTGCAGCTTCGGTGAAGCGATCAATCTCTATTGCGCGGCAGCAGATGCCCCGGATGCTACAGAAGAGATAAAAATAAAATCTCTCGCATCAGTGGAGCTGATACAAGAGATAAACGGTTTTGTGAATGTCGACCTTATGAATCCATAAGGCCGATATTTTTTTAGAAACGGTAGCGTGCACTGAGGCAAGGTGCAAATCCGAGGAGACCATGTCCGAAGAATCTTACTCCGTCTCCGAAGGAAAGTCCGAACTGTGGACGAAGGTCTACTGAAAGCTGGAGAGGGAACCAGAATGTGTATTCCACGCCAGCCTGTCCTATCGCTGCGATATCGAAACTGTATTTGCCGGTTCTGATGTCCGCGCCGTATCCGAGAGCAGCTCCAGGTCCTGCATAGATGCCCCATTCTCCTCTGTCTGTCCAGTCCGGCTGTGCGATCATAAAGTTGTATGATGCCGCTGCATTGAAGCTTGTTACACCAAAAAGACCTGCTGTGACTTCCACGAAATCAGCACCTTGTATGGTGTGCTGGTATGATGCCTGAAGTCCATAGCCCAATCTTCCTCCGACAGCTCTTGGCTGCGCTGTAGCTGCGATTGCCAGTCCGATCATTGCAGCTGCTACAAGAAAAATCTTTTTCATAAAAAATAAGTTTAATTAGTGTTTAGGAATAGTCTTTCCCGGTCCTATTCGTTAGGGAACTGCGGCATTCTGCTTCTGTCCATCTCCTGGACGGTGACACCTTCAGGTATTGTGAACATGCTTGCTGGAATCTCGATGTCCTCTTCGATGCTTACCGCTGTCATGCCCATTTCTCCGAAATCGGTCTTCACGGAAGTCTTCATTGTCACGCCCTTGTATATCCATGCGGTCTGCTTCACCACCTGACCCATCAGGAAGATGGCCGCTGTATATTTAGTACATTCCTTGCCGGCAACGACCTCCGTTCCGATTACCTTGATCTTGTTCTTTCTGATGTTCTTTTCCGACTTGTCGTTGAAATTGATCTTTTCGCCTCCCATGTCGAATGACGGCATCCTGACGGCAGTCATTTCCTTGTCATCAATCATGATGTTCTCTCCGTCAACTGTAATGGATCTCATGGTCTTGCCCCTCATGTCCATCACTGTAGCCTGTTTCTGACCATAGTCATCGAAATAAATCTCCTGGGTGATCTTTCTGCCCATCATATCCATTTGCATAGTCACCTTGCCGGACTTGATCTCATAGAGATTTTCCTGTGCGCCGACCCCTGTACAGATTGCGAGGAGAACGGCAATGAATATAAACTTTTTCATTCTCGTATGATTTAGATTTGGTAAATATAGTCAATATGATTGAGACGGCAATGCCTTCACCGCAAAGATCAAGGCGAAAACACTACCGGGAAGCCTTGCGTATTCATGGCAAAAATATAAATTTGCATATATAAAGAGAGCTGATGAAAACTATTGAAGTCGTAGCTGTAATAATAATCCGCGACGGTCAGGTCTTCGCCACGCAGCGCGGATATGGAGAATGGAAGGGCTGGTGGGAGTTCCCCGGAGGAAAGACCGAGCCGGGAGAAGGCCTTGAAGAAGCCCTCGTGCGTGAAATCCGCGAGGAACTGAACGCGGAAATCTCGGTAGGGGAGCTGGTCGATGTGGTGGAATGGGACTATCCGTCCTTTCACCTCACTATGCATTGCTTTCTCTGTACCCTTATTTCCGGAACCCTCTGTCTGAACGAACACGAGGCGGCAGCATGGCTTACCGCGGACACATTGAGGTCGCTGCAGTGGCTCCCGGCCGATGTGATTCTTCTGGATAAGATTTCCGGGTATCTCAAAGGGTAATCAAAAACGGAAGTTTTTATTTAAATTTGTGTATGAATGTTAATCCGCAGGCTCGTAAAACCATGATATTGAATTAATTAACTAAAACTTATATAATCATGAAAATCTTTTCAAAAACTTTATGCCTGCTTGCGTTGTCATATGCTGCAGCGTCATGCTGCCAGACAAGCCAGACAAACGTTCCTGTCTATCTGGACGAGGAACAACCTCTGGAGATCAGGGTTGAAGATGCACTTTCCCGCATGACTCTTGAAGAAAAGGTCAAGATTCTCCACGCACAGTCAAAGTTCTCTTCTGCAGGAGTTCCGCGTCTTGGCATTCCTGAACTGTGGGCGACAGACGGACCTCACGGCATCCGTGCGGAGGTCTTCTGGGACGAGTGGGAACAGGCAGGCTGGACAAATGACTCGATTGTCGCATTCCCGGCACTGACAGCTCTTGCCGCAACCTGGAATGAGGATATGTCTGCACTTTATGGCAAGTCTATCGGTGAGGAGGCCCGCTTCCGTGAGAAGGATGTGCTTCTTGGTCCGGGTGTCAACATCTACCGTACTCCGCTCAATGGACGTAACTTCGAGTATATGGGTGAGGATCCATACCTTGCATCGAAGATGGTTGTTCCATATGTTCAGGAGGTGCAGAAGAATGGTGTAGCAGTCTGTGTGAAGCACTATGCTCTTAACAATCAGGAGACTAACCGTCATTTCTATGACGTCGTCGTTGATGACAGGGCCCTCTATGAAATATATCTCCCGGCTTTCAAGGCTGCAGTCCGGGAAGGTGGAGCATGGTCAATCATGGGTGCGTATAATTATTACAAGGGCCAGCACGCATGTCATAATGAGTATCTTCTCAATGATATCCTCAAGGGAGAATGGGGCTTTGACGGAGTCGTCATTTCAGACTGGGGTGGTGCACACGATACAGATGAGGCTATAACCAATGGTCTTGACCTTGAATTCGGTACATGGACAGACGGGCTTACCATGGGTGCTACCAACGGATATGACGCATACTATCTTGCAGATCCTTATCTTAAGCGTCTTCGTGAGGGCTCTGCTACTGAAGAAGTTCTCAATGAGAAAGTGCGCAGGGTCTTGAGACTTATATTCAGGACAGCGATGAATACTGACAAGCCTTTCGGATCCTTATGCTCTCCGGAACATTATGATGCGGCACGCACAATCGCGGCAGAAGGCATAGTCCTGCTCAAGAATGAGAATGACGTTCTTCCTGTTGACCTCTCTTCAGTAAAGAAAATTGCGGTAATCGGTGAGAATGCGGTGAAGATAATGACCGTTGGAGGAGGATCTTCTTCTCTTAAGGCCCAGCATGAGTGCACTCCTGTCGAGGGACTTCTGGCTGCGGTAGGAGACAAGGCTGAAATCGTATATGAGAGGGGTTATGTCGGTGATGTCACAGACATATTTGATGGCGTGGCGACTGGTCAGGACCTTTCGGAAAGCAGGTCAGAGGACCAGCTGATTGCTGATGCCGTGAAACTTGCCGAGTCTGCAGATGTTGTCCTGTTCTTCGGAGGACTCAACAAGGCTGCTTGTCAGGACTGCGAGGGTTCTGACCGATTCGGTCTGGAACTTCCTTACGCACAGGACAAGCTTATAAAGGCGATTTCAAAGGTTAATGACAATCTCGCTGTCATCATAATCTCCGGCAATGCGGTTGCAATGCCATGGGTGAATGATGTGAATGCTATCGTTGAGGCATGGTATTCAGGTTCGCAGGCAGGTCATGCAATAGCGGATGTGATCTTTGGAAAGGTGAATCCGTCAGGCAAGCTTCCTTTCACATTCCCTGTTAAGCTTACAGACAATGGTGCACACGCTCTGGACGCATATGACCGTGAGGATCTTTCTGTAGAATACAAGGAAGGTCTTTATGTGGGATACCGCTGGGCTGACAAATTTGATGTCGAGCCTCTCTTCGCATTCGGTCACGGCCTCAGCTACACAGACTTCACATATGGTGAGGCAAAGTGTGCAAAGGCTTCCGTGAAGGCAGGTGCTGATGTGAAGGTTGCAATCGATGTTACGAATTCAGGAAAGATGGCTGGAAAGGAAGTAGTCCAGCTTTATATAAGGGATGAGGAATCCTATCTTGAGAGACCGGTCAAGGAACTCAAAGGCTTCAGGAAGATATATCTTGAGCCAGGCGAGACAAAGACTGTCGAATTTGTGATTGAACCAGATATGCTCAAGTTCTTTGATGACGCAAAGCACGAGTGGGTGCTTGAAAAAGGAAAGTTCACTGCTTATATAGGAGCATCGTCAAAGGATATCCGTTCAGAAGTGTCGTTTGAGGTCAGATAGTACTCCTGACAGTCAGTTTTAAAGGCACAGCCGGCTCAAGGAAGGCCGGCTGTGCCTGATTTATTATAGGGTGTGTTTTATTCTGAAAGCACCACGGTATAGGTCTTGGCAATGCCGTTATATGTGCACTTGACCGTTGTGGTGCCGGTCACGGACTCTGGCTGGGTGATCTCTATCCGGACAGCCTTGTTGTCGGCCCAGGCTTTTACCTTTGGTATCCTTGTCTGTCCGGCAGGCACGGTGTAGCATGCCTCGTACCTGTCGTAACCTACATATCCGTTCTCGTTTGTGGACCTTACAGGATGTTCTGGCATACCGAGCACATTGCCGTCAACTGCAATAGTGACTTCAGGTGGAGCAGGATAATTCATCTTCTGGCCTTTCTTGCTGAATCCCAGTCCGATGAGTTCGCACAGGTCGCCTTCGCCTTCAGCCGTGAGATAGATGGCGTGCTTCCCTCCGAGGGTGTCCACGGATTCAGCCACGTCGATGGTGAATCTTGTGACCTCCCTGGCCGAGCCGGCAGGAACTTCTATTGTTCCGATCTGTTTTCCTTTCCATGTCTCGTTGGCCCATGGACCGTCGATCCAGACATTGATCCTGAATGCCTTGTCTGTCTTCGGAGTCAGGAAGAGATTGAATGATGTTCCGTTGCCGGGAGCAGTGCCTTCGAATGCCTTCAGACCCTTTTGAGCCTCTGCAAGTCCTCCGAATCCGAAATACTTGTAGCCGATGATGTCTTTGTCAGACACTTCCACAGGCATGCTGTTGTCCCAGATGTCCCAGTTGTCTTGCTGGCTTCCGATGTCTGAAAGGAAGCATGCATAGCCTGCAGAATAGTACTTGTAAGGAGGCATTCCGAAAATCTGGAATCCTTCCGATGTGACTTCTGCACCTGTATAGTGGCTTCCGTCTGAAGCCTTTGCATCCCAGATGCCGTCCTCTGCATATGGGTCGTAGCCGCATATGACAACCTTGCCGCCCTCTGCTACAGGAGTCTCGTCCCACCGGATTGTGACAGGCGCTACCATAGGCTGGCGGGCAAATCCGAATCCTCTCGGAGGACGGTGATAGAACACATACCATTGGTCGCCGATCTTCTCGATGCTTCCGTGAGTGTTATGAGCTGCATTTCTTGCAATGAGGGATGTTCCGTCTTCATCAGGCACGATGCCGCGTGAGTCAACGAGGACTCCGCCGCTTTTCCATGGCCCGAGAGGGGAGTCGCCATATGCATAGCGGAGGGTAGAGTTTGAGCTTGACAGCCCATACTCGGGACCTGAATAGCCGGAGAAGATCATGACATATTTATTGCCCACCTTTCTGATTGATGATGCCTCGAAGAAGTTGAAGTCTTCAGGCTTCTGATCCTTGTAAAGAGCAGGATATTCCTTGATGCCCGGCACCTGTCTCACTACTCCATAGCTGAAGCTTGCAGGTATGAAGTATGGCATATATGTGCCGCCCTCCCTTACCGAGTACATTGTGTTCTGGTCGAGCTCTGCTGCTGAAGACCTCTGGAATCCCCAATATCCGTATGCGCGGAATCCGATCTCATAGTCAGGATCATCAGGGTCGTCTATCTGCTCGACGAATACCGACGGGTCGAATCCGAGGATGCTGCCCTCCACGGCCCTTCTACCGTCTTCCGTGGCATTGATGACTGTAAAAGGTCCATCCGGACGGTCGCTCTTTGCAACGAGTGCCTCGCGTCCCCATCCGCGGCTGTGAGGGTACAGGTAGTATTCCCTTGCTCCGTCTCTCCTTCTCACCTCCACGAGGTCAGGTGCATACATTACGTCCCACTGGCCGTCGATGTAGTAAGTGAAGATCGGACCTTCATCCACCCAGGCTGTAAGGTCTTCTACAGGAGCCGACCACATGCGTATGTCAGCACCGCAGTAGCTGTCGACCCTGACATCGTGCGAGCCGATGACATATGCGCGGAACTTCCCCGGATTGTCAGGGTCTTCGAATACTCGGGGCTCCCCGTCGGGAAGATGTTCCCAAAGAGGGAGATAAGGGTTTCCGGTTCCGGTTTCCTGTGGCGATACGGATGTGTTGCAGGCGCAGAGCATAGCCACAGCGCAGGCAATGGTCAGATGATTGAGGATTTTCATGGTTGTCCGGTTATTAGTTGTTCCTCTGCAAATTTAATGATTGGACTCCGCATATCCTTATAAATTTCATCTTCATGCTGAAAAACCGATGTGTTTCCTTATATTTCCTCTATAAATCAAGATTACATACTATCTGTGCACCTCCGGTGGCATCATGACTTCTCATAAGTGCGTGAGGATACCCCACTATCGGTGATAGCGGTGATATGATAATATAACAATTTCCTCTGCGAACTAA
>JAFYLU010000049.1 GCA_017550025.1 Bacteroidales bacterium
CACGGATGCCCCTTCCTCTATCACTATCTGCTCTACTATACCTGACTCACGAGGGCTGAGCTGCACTGTCGTCATCGGCTGCACTTGACCGCTGAGACGGATGTAGTCATTGAACTCGCCACTGGTGACTTCGCTGATGGTGAGCGTGTCTGCGTTGACTCTGAGTGTGCTTGAGTCGTCACGGAAGACAAGGTATAAGATGAAAGCGGCCATGAATGCACCGAACCAATATGGGAGGGCTTTTTTGCTGAATACGAGGGCAAGGCCTTTTTTCTTTTCGATTATTCTGTCCATTAGTTTATCATTTCGGTTATGTCGATTTCAAGGTCACAGTTGTTTATGAAGTCAAAGAGGGTGTATTTCCTCAAGGTATAGTAATATATCCAGAAGTTGCAGAGGTCGCTGATGTACTGACGCTGTGCGCTGTCGTTTTCCGTCTGGGCCATGTTCAGGTCGGTGACTGAGGCATTGCCTTCGCGGAATCGGTGCATTGTGAGGTCGTATCTCTCTGCTGCGATAAGCATTGCCCTGTGTGACACCAGACACTGCTGTCTCTGGTTGTTGAACTGGCTTACGGCAGTAAACATCTGTCTGCGGTAGTCGTTTTCCGATTGCTGGACTTGCGCCTTGACGACCTCCTGAGCTGCTTTGGCTTTCTGTACCTTTCCCTTACCAAGTCCCCAATCGAATAAAGGGATGCTGAAGGTGATGCCGACCACTTCCTGGTCCAGAAGGTCCTTGTAGGCTGCCGGGAATTCCGGACCTGTCTGGGACATTCCGAAGCGAGCATTCAGGGCGAATGAGAATCCTCTCGATGCCTTTGCATAAGCCACATCTGACTCAGCATTCAGTAGGCTGAGCTCGTTGGAGAGGCTAAAGCTGGAATTGCTCAGTGATTTTTCCATCACTAGGCCATAGTCCATCTGGATATTCGGAAGTTCTCCTGCAATTTCTGGAACGATCTCGAACGACTCGTCGTATCCTAGCAGGGAGTTGAGTGTCATCTGCGCTTCACGCACCTGGACTGCAGACTCGTTGATGGCTATGCTGTCGTTGAGCATTCTGAGCTCAAGTTGGAGATATTCCGCACGTGTCACTGTGCCGAGCTGAACTCTTTCCTTTGCAATCCTCAGCATGTTGCCTGAGTTCTCGAAGTTGCTGACGCTTATGTCGTTGTTGACTTTGGCAAGCAGGAGGTTGTGGTAGGCATATACAGCATTGACTGTGATTGACTCCATTCTCTCGAGGTACTGTCTCTTACCCTGCTCATATTCCTTAGGCTCTATCTTCTTGTCCCATTTGAACTGGTTGTATGTGAAGAGAGGCTGATAATATGAGACCGTCACAGGTCTTGAGTACCATGTAAGGCTCTTGTTCATTCCAAACTGGTCGATTCTGGAAAGGTCGGAAGCCACAGAGAGGGTGCCTCCTGTAAATGTGATGTTCTGGTTGATCTGCAGGCCGACTCCGTTCTGAAGGTTGTTCGAGCTGACGTAGTTGAGCGTTCCGTCCTCGGGGTTCTGAAGAAGAGTCAGCGAACGGTCGAAGTTCATGAGATTTCCGTACATATAAAAGGACGGAAGTCTGCTTGCCTGATATGAACGGTATGCCCAGTAGGTGGAGATGAAGGCCTGTCTGGCTTCAAGTGCTTCCACCGATTGGTTGCGGGCGGCGTGGATGGTTTCCGACAGGTTCATTGTCTGCTGGCCGCGCAGGGGCAACGTAGACAAGAGTGTCAAGAAGATTATTGTTGTTATAACAGGTTTCATTTACGGTCGGGCATAGTTGTTTTTTCGCCAAAAATGTAAACACGCCCCGTGCCAAAAGTGCTAATATGCTGATATGCTGAGAATTGTGTTTTAGGGTTAAATTTTCGAGTGTAAAGAAATTTTACACTTTTGTAAAGTGGGGTCGATTTGTGTAAAAAGTACTGATACAATTACCTATATTTGTCATCGCTAGAGGATTTTATGGCAAAGAGCAAAGCAAAAATATTGGTTGTTGACGATAACAACGGCATTAGGGCGGCCCTCGGTCTGCTCCTGCCTATGCATTTTGCACAGGTAGAACTGATCCCTTCTCCGAAGGAACTCGTTAGCAGGCTTGCTGACTTCCGTCCGGATGTAGTGCTGCTCGATATGAATTTCCATACTGACATCAACACCGGCAACGAGGGACTCTTCTGGCTCAGCGAGATCAAGAAGCGATGCGAGGATGTGGAAGTCGTGCTATTTACAGCTTATGCTGATATACAATTAGCTGTCGAGGGAATGAAGCGCGGTGCATTTGACTTCATCGTCAAGCCTTGGGATAATGAGAAACTCATTGAGATTCTTAAGGCGGCATACTCGAATCGCAGCAAGGAGGCTCGTGAGGCTTCTGCAATGCCAGCCTCTTCAGTCAGAATGTACTGGGGCAACGGCTCGGCAATGACTGCAATTCGCAGGACAGTAGAGAAGATCTCTCTTACTGATGCTTCAGTGCTGATTACTGGCGAGAACGGAACAGGTAAGGATGTGCTGGCAGGAGAGATTCATCGCAGATCGGAAAGAGCCTTGAAGCCGATGGTCTGCGTAGATGCCGGAGCCTTGACCGAGACTCTTTTCGAGAGCGAACTGTTCGGCCACGTGAAGGGTGCGTTCACTGATGCTCACGCAGACCACGTCGGTAAGTTCGAGCAGGCAAACGGCGGTACGCTTTTCCTCGATGAGATAGGAAATATTCCTCTACATCTGCAGGCTAAACTTCTCAGGGCAATCCAGAACAGAAGCATCGTGCGTGTAGGTGGCACTGAAGCTATCCCTATTGATATAAGGCTTATCTGTGCGACGAACAAGAATCTGGAGCATATGGTCAAGGACGGAGATTTCCGTGAGGACCTTTACTATAGAATCAACACTATGCATCTGCACCTCCCTGCCCTTCGCGAGAGGACTGATGAGATCGTTCCGTTGGCGGAGATGTTCATTGAGAAGTATGCGGAGAAGTATCGTCGCCAGGTTGCAGGATTGTCATCTGAGGCAGAGGAAGCACTGAAAGGTCAGTATTGGAGCGGCAACATCCGTGAGTTGCAGAACTGCATTGAAAAGGCTGTCATCCTTTCTGACGGAGATATCCTGGATGTTCAAGATCTGGAATTCCCACAGATCAAGGCAGCAGAGGAATCTACTCCTACTTCAGCCGTAGAAACATTGGAGAATGCGGAGGAGAAAGCCATCAGGGCAGCGATGGACAGGTTCGGAGGCAATCTCTCGATGGTAGCAAAGCTGCTTAACATCAGCAGGCCGACGCTTTATGCGAAGTTGAAGAAGTACGATATCTGATGACGAATCTAACCATCATATTCATTGTCGTTGCAGCAGTTGTGATTACAGCTGCTGTCACCTCTTTTCTCACTTCTCGCAAGATGAGGGCTAAGGTGGCATATATGCTGGACGCCTTGGAAGATAAGGAACTGAACTTCAGGTTTGATGAGAAGCGCTGGAGAGGTAGGAAGTTCAATAAGACTTTGAATCGTCTTCGCAACATCTTTGACAAGGAACGTCACGAGATCATCGAGCAGGAGAAGTATTTCGGCCTGATGCTGGATCACGTGAAGACCGGCATTGCAGTTGTCGAGAAGGACGGCCGTGTGGCATATTGCAACAATATGGCTCTCGGTCTTCTCGGGATTGCCACTTTCGGCCATATAAGGCAGCTCCGTGCAGTGAGCGATTCGTTGTATGAGTCATTCCAGACCATCGCTGACGGAAGCGAGGAGAGGGCGAGCTATTATAATGAAAGCGGAAAGATGACGATTTCGCTGACGGCTTCAGAAGCGACTATTGGCAAGGAGACAGTGCGAATCATCGCCTTCAATGATATCAGTAATGAGATTACGGAGAATGAGCAGCAGTCGTGGACAAAGCTTATCCGTGTGTTGACACACGAGATCATGAACACTGTGACTCCTATTTCTTCATTAAGTGAAACTCTTTTGAGCTTTGACGGATTGAGTGATGACCTCAAGAATGGTCTGAGCACGATTTCTCAGTCTTCGAAAGGCCTGATCAAGTTTGTGGATTCATATAGAAATCTCACTCGCGTTGCCGCTCCTGTCAGAAAGGCTTTCTATTTCAGGGATCTTGCCGAGAGGGTCATCAGTCTGACCAGAGAGCAAGCTACGGTAAGTGGCGCTGTATGTACATACGAGGAATTATCAGAAGATATCATTTTATATGCAGATGAGGGACAGATCACTCAGATCCTCATCAATCTTGTAAAGAATGCTCTCCAGGCGGAAGCGCGTAATATTGTGGTTTCAGCACAGATTACTCCTTCCGAGCAGACTGTAATCAGCGTGACCAATGACGGCCAACCTATCAGCCGCGAGAGCCAGGACGAGATCTTCGTTCCGTTCTTCACGACCAAGCAGGAAGGCACCGGCATCGGATTGAGTCTTTCGCGTCAGATTATGAGATTGCATAATGGTTCGTTGACGCTGACTCGCAGTGATGAGAGCGGAACGGTGTTTACGCTTTTGTTCAGGTAGAGTTTTCATCTGAAGGAAGGTGTAGATTTAGGAAATTTGATTACTTTTGTTGAGGAAATAAGACTTCAAATAAAATTTTGATATAAAATATTTACGCAGTTGCGTGAACGTGTAGACTCAAAAACCTGGCGGTATATATTGAACCCTACAGACGTTCAAGCGAGTGCCCATACTTTGTATGGGCCAGTGCTTGATGTAG
>JAFYLU010000050.1 GCA_017550025.1 Bacteroidales bacterium
ACTGTACGAATCTGCGTAACTACACATGGACCAGCCTCAATAACGGTGCATGGAATATTCTTTCCATCGGCACCGAAAACGGAAGTCATTCCGATTTTCTTTCCAATTAATCCAGGCATTGGTTTGTTTAATTAATTGATTATAAATACTTTATAGTCCGCAACACATTTTTGCGGGCTGCAAATATACGAATAATATTTTCATTTTCAACATTTTACGCGAATTTTTTGTTAATAACTTTTTTCGTGCCTCAAAAAGTTATGTCCACCCCCGGTCGCGGAGCGACAGCCCCGAGGGGCATGTATATATTAAAGAAATATTACTATCTTTGCGCGGATATATATAAAGGTAATATGTTACTGGCAATCTTCGGTTTCCTGCAACTGTCTCTGGCTGACATTCTGGACATACTCCTGCTGGCCCTTCTGATATTCATCATATTCCGATGGATCAGGGGAACTTCTGCAATGAGCATTTTCGTTGCCATAGTATCCCTCTATGTGATACGCCTGCTGGTATCAGCCTTCAACATGAGGCTGATGACCAACATCATGGAAACGGTACTTGATGTAGGACTCATCGCCCTGATCGTAATCTTCCAGCCTGAAATCAGGAAATTCCTGATGCAGCTCGGAAGCAGATACATGAACAGTGCGAAAGGACGGATGCTTCTTAACAAGCTCCGCGGAAAGATGGGCAAGAGCACGAACATCAGCACAAGCGAGGCGGTGAACAACATCACCGAAGCATGCAGAAGAATGTCCGAAGACAAGACCGGAGCGCTCATCGTCATTGCCCGAAAGGCTTCGCTCGATCAGATCATGAACACCGGAGACCGCATAGATGCAGCCATTCACCGCAGACTCATACTGAACCTGTTCTTCAAGAATTCGCCTCTGCACGACGGAGCCCTCATAATTTCCGGAGAAAGGATCGCTGCGGCACGCTGCACCCTGCCTATAACCGAAAGGACTGACATTCCGGCATATTTCGGAATGAGGCACAAGGCAGCCATAGGCATCACCGAAGAGACTGATGCAGATGCAATCGTGGTTTCAGAAGAGACCGGCAACATTTCCTTTGTGAAATCAGGCGTAGTCACGCCTATCAGGAACATCAACGAACTGAAGCTTCTCCTCAACGCACCGGTTGGAGAAGAACAGCCGTAAAAGAGCTCGTGAGAGGCTGATACGGCAATAGGAGAGAAAGATTTGGAAGAGAAAAAGAAGACAATTGACACGAGGCTCGAGCAGAAGATAGGATTTGACAGGATCAGACAGATCATCTCCGACAGATGCTCGACATCATATGCAGTGGAGAGGACAGCTACAGAAACCTTTTCCACCAATCCGTCACATATACGCAGAAGACTTATCCTTACTGACGAGATGCGCCTCATCATGATGTTCGAGGACAGCTTCCCGTCGGGAGGATTCATTGACTGCATCGATTTCCTGAAGCCTCTGGAAAGGACCTCTGCAGCCATCGACCTGATATCGCTCCGGAAGCTCAAGACAATGCTGGACACCCTCCGCAGAGTCACCTCATTCTTCGAGAGCGTAAAAGACGGAGTATATCCTAATCTCAAGAGGATGAGTTCGAAGGTCATGAACTTCCCGGAGATACAGAGAAGGATAGACCTCATCCTCGACAGATACGGAGATGTGAAAGACACCGCATCAGAAGAGCTTTACAACATACGCAGGACACTCCGCGAGAAGGAAGGAACCATCTCGAGAAGAATGTCCGCGATTCTCCGCAAGGCACAGGAAGAAGGAATCGTCGACAGCGACGCAGGAGTTTCCATCAGGGACGGCAAGATGCTCATACCTGTCAGCGCCGCCAACAAGAAGAAGATCCCGGGCTTCATATATGACGAATCTGCCACAGGAAAGACCGCATTCATCGAACCTGCAGAAGTGGTGGAGCTGGACAATCAGATCAAGGAACTCCGATTCGCAGAGCAGAGGGAGATCCTGCGCATCCTGTTGGAATTCACAGACTTCCTCCGCCCATATATACCGGACCTGCTTGACGCAGCAAAATATCTCGGAGAAATAGACTTCATCATGGCCAAGGCACAGATTGCCCTGGATTTCATTGCCGGAATGCCTGTGATATCGGACAACGGCGAGATGAATCTTCGCAAGGCAAGGCATCCGCTGCTCGAAAGAGCCCTGAAGAAGGAAAGGAAGGAGATAGTGCCTCTTACGGCCACATTGACACCGCAAAAGCACATCCTGCTTATCTCCGGACCTAATGCCGGAGGAAAATCCGTATGTCTCAAGACCGTAGGACTGCTTCAGTACATGTTCCAGTGGGGAATGCTCATCCCGACTTCAGAGACTTCGGAGATGCTCGTGTTCGACAGGATCATGGTGGACATAGGAGACGACCAGTCGATAGACAACGACCTCAGTACCTACAGTTCGTTCCTCGGCAATATGAAGGAGATGCTTTCAAAGGCAGACGAAAAGACCCTGGTGCTGATCGACGAGTTCGGCTCGGGAACTGAACCTGCAGCCGGCGGAGCAATCGCAGAGGCAATCCTCAGCGAACTTGACAAGAGAGGCACATACGGAGTAATCACAACCCACTATACAAACCTCAAGCTCTATGCTTCCGCTGATACAGGCGTAATGAACGGAGCCATGATGTTCGACGTAAAGAACATCGCACCGCTGTTCAAGCTTGAAATGGGACTGCCGGGAAATTCGTTCGCATTCGAGCTCGCCCGCAAGATGGGACTGCCGGAAGTCATAATAAAGGACGCGGAATCACGTGCAGGAGAGGAATTCGTGGGCATTGAAAGGAACCTGAGGAAGATCGCCCGTAACAGAAAGGCACTTGACGAGAAGCTCGAAAGAATCAGGCATACGGACAAGACCCTTGAGAATATCACCGACAAGTACCAGAAGGAGCTGCAGCAGATAAAGCAGCTCAAGAAGGAGATTCTCGACGAGGCAAAGAAGGAAGCCGAAGAGATCATCAAGGGAGCAAACAGACAGGTCGAGAATACCATCAAGACCATCAAGGAATCGCAGGCGGCAAAGGAGGAGACCCAGGAGGCAAGAAAGGAACTTCAGGACTTCATGTCCATACTGGCTGCCAGAAAGGCAAAGGAACAGAAGGAGAAGGACGACTATATAGAGCGCAAGATCCAGCAGATTGATGCCCGTAGAGAAAGACAGAAGCAAAGAAAGGCCCGCAAGGCCGATGAACAGGCGGCAAAGGAGGCTCTTGAACTGCAGGCGGAGAAGGAAAGGATAGAAGCCTTCAAGTCAGCTCCTCTGAAGGCCGGCGAAAAGGTAAGGGTAAAGGATAACGGCATGGTGGGAGAAATTGTAAAGGTTTCCGCCAAGGCTGTGGTCGTGACAATAGGCAACATCAGCAGCAAGATGCCTCTCGACAAGGTTGAGAGAATCACCTCGAACGAATACAAGACTGCCGTAAAGGAGACCTCACGACCTGTCTCTTCCATAAAGTTCGACTCATCAATAAGCGAAAGGAAGCTGAACTTCAGCACCGAGATGGATGTGAGGGGAGAAAGGCTCAACGATGCCATCGAAAAGGTCACAAGATATGTGGATGACGCCATCATGCTCGGCATGCCAAGCGTACGCATCATCCACGGAAAGGGCACAGGAGTCCTCCGCGACGAACTGCAGAAGCTCATCAGGACAATGCCGGGAGTGGCAGGAGTCCGCGACGAACACATACAGTTCGGAGGAACAGGAGTAACCATCGTAACATTCGAATGATATGAACAGGAACCTTATCATATATTCAGTGGCTGCCGGAATAATCATCGGTGTCATAGCAGCTGTCATTCTCCTGAAAGACAATGACAGCAAGAAGGCAGAAACAGGTCCGGAAGCCGTAGTGGAAGCATTCAGCAGAGCCCTCGCAGCGGGAGATTTCGGGAAGGCCGCTGAACTATGCGACACCATAAGCATGGCAGACTACATGGACCGCTACAGGAAGACATGGGAGAGTCTTCACAAGAAAGACAGCAGCGTATTAGGCATTGCTTCGTCTATTCTTAAAGATGCACAGATAAGTATAGAGGGCACGGAAAAGAAAGACGGACACAGGATTGTCCGCTACACCATAGAGACAGCAGGTAACACCAAGACAAGAACCGCCACATTGAAGAAGGGAGAGAAGGGATGGATAGTGGAGGAAATCACAGACGCGATATAGGCAAGGCAGGAGAAGAGCTGGCATGCGGCGTTCTGCGGGATATGGGGCATATTATCCTCGAAAGGAACTGGCGCAGCAGCCATCAGGAGATCGATATCATTTCTGCTGATGCGGATGGAATACATTTTGTGGAGGTGAAGGCCCGGCAAAGGAACATACAGGCACCGCCGCAGATGAGTGTGGATCACGCAAAGCAGAGAAACATCGTCAAGGCGGCAAGGCAGTTCCTCCGGACAACCAAAGGCCTGCCCTACAGCAGCCTTGAATGTCACTTCGACATCGTGGCGATAACCTTTTCTGGCGGAGAGCCCGCAATAGAATGGTTTCCGCAGGCTTACATACCTATATATTTATAGAATAAGAAAAACCACATATATACATGGATATCAGACATTGTTATTGCGTAATAATGGCCGGAGGAAGCGGAACGCGATTCTGGCCGGTGAGCAGGGTTGCACAGCCGAAACAGTTTCTTGATGTTGCGGACACAGGAAAGACCTTCATCCGTCAGACATATGAAAGGTTCAGAAAAATAGTTCCGCAAGACAACATCATCATCGTCACCGCAGACAGATACAGGGAGCTGATGATCGAGCAGATACCGGAACTGAAGCCGGAAAACCTGCTCACAGAGCCTTATAACCGCAACACTGCGCCGTGTATCGCCTATGCGACCTACACCCTCCTGCAGAGAGACAAGGATGCACATATGGTCGTGACCCCGTCAGACCACATCATCGACAATGACGAGATGTTTGCAGAAACCATCACTAATGCTTTTGACTATGTCAACGAAAACGATGTGCTGATGACCCTCGGAGTCGTTCCGACCAGGCCGGACAGCAACTACGGATACATCCAGGCGTACGGAGGAAGCAAGGCATACAAAAGCGGCACTCCCCTCCCTGTAAAGACATTCACGGAAAAACCTGACAAGGACCTGGCAAAGGTCTTCATCGGTACAGGAGAATTCCTTTGGAATGCCGGTATATTCCTCTGGAAGGCGGAGACAATCAGGATGGAGATGGAGAAGTATCTTCCGGAAGTGACAGGTCAGTTCACAGGATGGGACGCGGCATTAAGCACAAAGATCGAACGTGAATTTATCGCGAGGGCCTACACCGGATGTCTTAACATCTCGATTGACTATGGTGTCATGGAGAAGACAGACAGGGCATGGATATACCCTGTAAGATTCGGATGGCAGGATGTAGGAACATGGGAATCCCTCTACAACTATATCCCGAAAGACAACCTCGGCAATGCCGTTTCAGCCGGAAAGACACTTGTCGAGAACACTACCGATGTGCTTGTGGTAGAGCCAGGAAAAAAGAAGCTTATAGCAATTAAGGGACTCGAGGACTATATAGTCATTGACACAGATGATGTTCTGGTCATATGTCCTAAAGACGACAAGAAATTCAAGGACTTCATCTCAGGCATAGCTATGCCGGAATACGAAAAATACAGATAAAACTATGGAAATGGAAAAGAGAATACAGGCCGACATGGTATCGGCAATGAAGGCAAAGGAGACCGTGCGTCTCGCATCACTTCGTGCAATCAAGGCAGCAATCATGCTTGCAAAGACAGCAGAGGGCGCAACTGGAGAGGTAGACGACACAGCCATCGTAAAGATCATCCAGAAACTCGTGAAGCAGCGCAAGGAGAGTGCACAACAGTACAATGACGCCGGCCGTCCTGAACTCGCAGAGAACGAACTTGCAGAGGCTGCCGTAATGGAGGTATATCTTCCGAAGCAGCTTTCGGAGGCAGAAGTAGAGGAACAGCTCAAGGTCATCATTGCAGAAGTGGGCGCATCGAAACCGTCCGATATGGGCAAGGTCATGGGAACTGCAACAAAGAGACTTGCAGGACTTGCAGAAGGCAAGATGATATCTGCCCTTGTAAAGAAGCTGCTCTCTTAAAGAGATCCGCTGAACCTGAATAATCGAGTAGGAGGAAAACAAAGTAGGTTTTCCTCCTACTTTTGTTTTCCGACCTCTCACACCACCGTACATGCGGGTCCGCATACGGCGGTTCCTTATCTGCAATAATACTTTTCGTAGTATCCCACCAGCGACGGG
>JAFYLU010000051.1 GCA_017550025.1 Bacteroidales bacterium
GAGTCCACCATTATACTCAAGATGCACTGAAAGCCAGCTGACCTTGGAATCCTGCCAGAAATTCAGTTCACGGGCAATTTCCCAATATGCTCCACTGGCTTTTGGAGAGTAGTCAAAATCAATAAAGAAGAATGTGCTTCCACCAGCATCAGGACGGAACATTTCAACCGTCGACGTAGCGCAACCTCTTCCGGCATCATAGAATAATTGTATGTTCTGTGCCTGTGCTTTATTTATCCCTGATATAGAGATCACAGATAAAAACAGCAAAGATGTAATGAAAAGCTTTTTCATAAAGAATTCCGTTTTATCGGTACAAATATAGCAAATTGTACTTTACAGTCCTTTGACAAATGTTCCCAGTTGTTCAGCAATTGCAGCCATGCCCTTGATGCTCGGATGTCCCCATATCTTATCGATGTCCTGAAGGAGAAGTGAGTGAGTGCCGTAATGGGCGCAGGCATCAATCTGACCCTGGGTTATCTCCTGCTTCAGCTCACTGTTGATGATGCAGACGATTTCTGCATCCGGAGCTTCCCTGGTGAGGTAGTCGAGCAGATAGCAGCATGCAGGGAGATATGAAAGCAGGTCTTCTTCCGTCCAGTCTGCATACTTGAGTTCCCCTATCGGAGATCCGGCCCATGAGTCGTTTGTTCCTCCGAATATAAGGATCAGGTCCGGATCGTTTTCCCCTGCCACAAGATTCTTCATTCGCGCGATGAATGACCATGTCGGACAATGCACTCCGTCATATCCTGTATTGCAGATGGTCGAGCCGCTCCAGCTTTCGTTCAGCACAAGATCATATCCTCCCTCGGTGCAGAAGCGGTGCCACCATGTGTCTTCAACACGGACAACATCGTTTTCACCATGAGGATGCGTGAAATACCAGCTGGCATTGCCTTCAGGAATGTAGCCGTCGAATGTGGAATACGAATCGCCGAGTACTGCCACAGTGCGTATTGTCTTATCGGTCTGGGCACTGACAGCTGTCACAGACAGCATCAGGGCCATTAACAGGAAAAATCGTCGCATATCTTTAAAATCTATATTGAGGATGGTGACATATCCATAAAGAAGTCTATTTTTCTCCCAGCTGACCGTCAAGGGATGCCTGGTCAAAATCGCCGAACCATTCGCGGGTTTTCGCGGCTGCCTGGGCCTTGACTTCAGGGGTGATGTTCTTCCATACCGTATGCAATGCCCAGATGACTGCCGTGAGGTCGTCGGTATAGCCTGCCAGAGGTATGAAATCAGGCAGGATGTCCAGCGGCAGCAGGAAATATCCGAGGGCTCCGTAAATCTTTGCCTTATCGGCATTGGAGACTGTCTTGCTACGCAGCACATAGTACAGCAGCAGAACCGCATAAACCAGCTTGGATCCGGCCTTGCGGGCTATCTTCGGAAGCCTGCTGCCGAATTTATCTTCGCTGTAATGTTCCTGATATCTTTCTATGTCTTTCGGTGGTTTCATGATTCAGACTATTTTTTGCCGGCAGCCTTCCTGGCCTTCCGTTTAGATTCCTGTATCGCCTTGCGGACCTTTTCCTTGCGCGCAGCCTTGTTGATACCCACGGTGACGTTGTCGAAAGATCCGTCTTCGCCCTTGATGAAGGATGTTCCCCTTCCGTGCTCGTAGTCTATCCTGTCATACACCCTTTCTTCAAGCCCTGACTCAATCAGCTCGTAATCAAGGAGTTTCTGCTCAAGATTGGTCTTTTTGACACGGATTCGGACCGGATCGCCGAGGTTATACACAATGCCCGTCCTCTTTCCAACGAGACGATAGTGGTCTGCATCAAACTCGAAGTAATCGCTTCGTATGTCACGCAGAGGCACCATACCTTCGATCATGGTAGGCTCGATCTCCACATACATGCCCCATTCGGTCAGGCCGGAGACATGTCCTCCGAAGACATAGCCGACCTTATCCTGCATGAACTCGACGAGCTTGTACTTTATGCTTGCGCGTTCTGCCTCCGCCGCTACTATTTCACGCTCCGATGCATGCTTGCAGAGCTTGTCGTATGTATCCTTCTTCGCAGACTCTCCCCCTTCGAGGTACTGGGCCAGGAGCCTGTGTACAAGCATGTCCGGATAACGACGTATCGGAGAAGTGAAGTGAGTGTAGTATTTGAATGCAAGTCCGTAGTGTCCAAGATTTTCCGTATCATATCTGGCCTTGGCCATGGTACGGAGTGAAAGGAGTTCGATGGCATTGTATTCAGGAGTGTCCTTGGCCGCTGCAAAGAGGCTGTTGAGTTCTTTGGAAATGTCTTTTCCGCTGTTTGTCGGTCCCATCCTGTAGCCGAAATTACCGATGAAGTTGCGGAGACTCTCGACCTTTTCAGGATTAGGTTCGTCATGGACACGATAGACGAAGGTCTTCGCCTGCCTGCGCGCACCTTTAGCCGGTGCATCTCCCACTCCCCTGCAGCCTGTCGCCACGAATTCAGCAACGGTCCTGTTGGCAAGAAGCATGAACTCCTCTATCAGCCAGTTGGCCTCCTTGGTGACCTTCTGATAGACATTGACAGGTCTTCCCTTTTCGTCGACCTCCACCTTCATTTCCGGACGGTCGAAACTGATCGCGCCGGCGGCAAACCTCTTCTTGCGAAGCTTTGAGGCAAGTCCGTTCAGCACCAGAACCGCATCCCTTACCGCTTCCGGCACTCCTTCATGAACGGCCTTCGGTCCTGCCTCTATGATGGCCTGCGCCTCTTCATATGCGAATCTGAAATCAGAATATATTACAGTCTTGCCGAACCACTGGCTGACGATTCTTCCCAGCGGAGTCATCTCGAATACAGCAGAGAAAGTCAGCTTCTCCTCGTTCGGACGAAGGGAGCAGAGCTTGTTGCACAGCTTTTCCGGAAGCATCGGCACGGTACGGTCCACGAGATAGACTGATGTGCCTCGCTCCTCGGCTTCCTTGTCGACGAGCGATCCGGGACGCACATAATGTGTGACGTCTGCAATATGTACTCCGATCTCATAGTTGCCGTTTTCAAGGCAGCGGAACGACAATGCGTCATCGAAGTCCTTTGCATCGGCAGGGTCAATGGTAAATGTGAGCACATTGCGGAAATCCCTGCGTCCGGCCAGATCCTGCGCTGTTATTTCCTCCGAAATCTGATCGGCGGCATTGGCTACGGCAGACTCAAAGCGGTATGGAAGGGCGTATTCGGCGAGGATGGCATGCATTTCGGTGTCATTTTCTCCCGGTTCTCCGAGCACATCGACTATATGTCCTCTCGGTGATATCTCGCTGCGCGGCCAGTCGTCCACCACCGCAGCCACCTTCATTCCGGAACGGACCTTCATCTCCTGACGTCCGTATCCGTCTTCACCAAGTTCATACATGTTGTGGACGGAATATTCCTCGTTTCCGAGCGGCTTGAGCCATCCTGTCTCGTCCTTCGGCTCGGCCATGGACATTCCCCTGACCTTATGCCTGCGGTAGCGCGACTTGTCCGATTCCGCAAAAGGTATGGTTATGTCGTACGGCATGAAACGGCTCTGCATGAGCACCCATGCCTGATTTCCAACTATATGAAGTATGCCGATAAACGGCCTTGGTGACCTTTCCAGTATCTCCACGACCTCACCCTCGCGGCGCTGCCTGTCCGACTTTTCTCTTGTGACAGTGACCCTGACCATATCTCCATGTAGGGCTCCGCGGGTCTTCGACGCCTTCACAAACACATCATCTTCCTCTCCTTCCACTATGATGAACGCGTATCCCTCCCTGGTCATCTGCACCTTTCCGACGACCTGCGGAAAGACCTTCTTCTCTTTCTTTCCTCTGCCACGGCCCTTGCCGTATGACTGCCTTTTTCTTCCCATATTCTTTCAGTTTTTGAGCTTCGGGAGCACTTTGAGCATGCATCCGCAGCTGCCCCCTTCGCTTTCATGAAGTTTCATCCTACAAAATTAGAAAAAGTGGTGCATAAATTGTATATTTGCGCCGCAAAAATTATCATTCAGTGCAACATGGCCCGGAGGGCCGGCGCAGAATCTTTTTGAAAATTGCAAAACTTATATATTTATGGACAAGAAAGTTCTTCTTATGATCCTCGACGGATGGGGCGAGGGCAGACAGGATGAGTCTAATGTCATCTACACACAGGGAGCTCCTTACATTGAAGGACTCCGCAAGAATTATCCGATGAGCACTCTCAAGGCATGTGGCGAGGCCGTAGGTCTTCCTGAAGGCCAGATGGGTAACTCGGAGGTCGGACACCTCAACCTCGGCGCAGGCCGCGTCGTTTATCAGGACCTCGTGAAGATCAACATCGCAGCCCGCGAGCACAAATTCCTCCAGAATCCGGAGATCAAGGCTGCATATGACTATGTGAAGGCCAACAACAAGCAGCTCCACCTCATGGGTCTCGCTTCAATGGGCGGCGTGCACAGTTCTCTCGAGCATGTATATGAGTTCCTCAACGTTGCCAAGGAATATGGCCTCGAGGATGTGTATGTACACTGCTTCATGGACGGCCGTGACACTGACCCTAAGAGCGGAAAGGGCTTCGTGGAAGATCTCGAGAACGCAATGGCACAGTCTACAGGAAAGGTTGCTACAGTATGCGGCCGTTTCTACGCTATGGACCGTGACAAGAGATGGGAGCGCGTCAAGGAGGCATATGACATGCTCGTTGAGGCAAAGGGCAATTACGCGACATCTGCAACAGAGGCTATCCAGGCTTCATATGACGAGGGCGTTACAGATGAGTTCATCAAGCCTGTAGTGATCACTGACGCAGAGGGCCAGCCTCTCACAAAGATACAGGAAGGCGACGCTGTCATCTTCTTCAACTTCCGTAACGACCGTGCACGCGAGCTCACTGCAGTGCTCACACAGCAGGACATGCCGGAGGCTGGAATGCACACACTTCCTCTCTATTTCTGCTGTCTCACTCCTTATGACGCCTCATTCACAGGCGTTCACATCCTCTTCGACAAGGAGAATGTGCAGGAGACTCTCGGCGAGGTGGTATCAAAGGCAGGAAAGAATC
Source organism: Bacteroidales bacterium (assembly GCA_017550025.1). Taxonomy (GTDB): domain Bacteria; phylum Bacteroidota; class Bacteroidia; order Bacteroidales; family UBA932; genus Cryptobacteroides. The sequence continues at coordinate 5,019 of JAFYLU010000051.1, forward strand.
AGCTCCGCATCGCAGAGACAGAGAAGTATGCACATGTGACATTCTTCTTCAACGGTGGTGCAGAGGCTCTCTTCGAGAATGAGGACCGCATCCTCGTGAACTCTCCGAAGGTTGCGACATATGACCTCCAGCCGGAGATGAGCGCTCCAGAGGTGACAGAGAAGCTCGTAGAGGCTATCAACACAGGAAAGAACGACCTGATCATCCTCAACTTCGCTAACGGAGACATGATCGGCCACACAGGAATCTATGAGGCAATCCGCAAGGCAGTCATCGCCGTAGACGGCTGCGTCGAGAAGGTTGTTGAGGCTGCGAAGGCACAGGGCTACACCATCCTCATCACAGCTGACCACGGTAATGCCGACTACGCTGTGAACGAAGACGGCACACCTAACACTGCACACTCTCTCAACGACGTTCCGTTCATCGTAGTGAACGCCGGCGAGGAGATCAAGGAGGTCAAGGACGGCAAGCTCGCAGACGTGGCTCCGACAATCCTCAAGCTCATGGGCATCGAGCAGCCTGCAGCAATGACTGGACAGCCGCTCGTATAATCAGGCTCAAATATCGTATAGTGCCCCGCCTTTTCCGGATTCGGACAAGGCTGTCTTTCCCTGGAAAAAGTTGACTCGCAAAAAGCGAGAATCAATGTTTATTTATCAAACACAGAAGAAAGAACAGTACTATGACAAGGTCATTGAGATGTATCGAAGTACGGGCTATTCATCGTACAGATTAACGAAAA
>JAFYLU010000052.1 GCA_017550025.1 Bacteroidales bacterium
CTGTCCCTTGCGGCAATAAGCTTCTGCTCTGATCAGGTACTGCTCTGCGAGACGAAGAGGCTTCGGCTTGCTGACATGGTAGATGATATTGGCGATGAAGGTCTCGTTACCGAAATACTTTGTAAGCAGAGGATAGTTCAACGAATGGGCATATCCTGTCTGAAGGGTTGTGAAATAAGCGCTATATCTGGCATCACCGGCATTATAGAGGTCAAGTACCCACTGAGACGGTACATAGTCAGGATAATAGTAGACATAGTCGTTGTTGAAGTTCAGGAACACCTGGCCGAGGGCTCCGCCATAAGAAGTTATGGTATAGTCGACCATCCAGATGATCTCGGTAGCCAGGTCATTGGTCCACATATAATCAACATAGGTGTACGCCTTCTGCTGATTGGTGATAGGGCTTACACCGGTAGTGTATGTAGCCGCAGTCGAGAGAGAGAATGCATTATCCTCTATCATCTTGGTGGAATACTCGATCGCTGTATCCCAATCCTGCATATAAAGTGCTGTCCTTGCGTGGATTGCATTTGCTGTTGCCTGTGAGAAATATGGAGAAGTGTATCCATATTCCGCTCCTTCAAGAAGGGACTCGGCCTTTTCAAGGTCACGAATCACGAATTCATATGACTCCTTGAGAGTAGAACGCTTCAAAGGCTTCTGGCCGAAGTATGTGCTGTCGATAGCTACACCGCCTTCCTTGGCATCAGCAGTCTCAGGAGTATAAGCCTCACAGAAGCACTTGATGAGTTCCGAATAAGCCAATGCTCTTGCGCAATGAACCTCACCGGTATAGTAGTCAAGGTAAGTGATGCTCTCGTCGTCAGTCAGGGTTGCACGAAGTTCATCGACCTGATCAAGGTAGAAGTTGCATCGTCCGATCACAGTATAAAGAGCGCCATATACTGCACCTATCTCCTGATTGGTTGGGCGGATATCCCACTGCCAAAGAGTACCGTAAGTATTGGAGTTACCCTGGACAGCATGTACCATATCAGCCTGGATATCAGGAAGGAGTGTAAGGGATCCGCTGTAAAGGGATTCGCTCATCCATGCAGAATAGATACCTGTAAGGGTCTGCTCTGCATCATTAAAGGTCTTCATTCCTTCTGATTCCGGAATTGCGTTTCCAGGAATCTTCTCCAGACAGGAAGTCATACCCAGAGCTATAGCAATCACTGCTGCAGCTCTCATTAATATATTATATGTATTCTTCATCATATTCCGTTGGATTAGAACATCAGGTCAAGACCGAATGTGAACTGGCGTGACATCGGGTACTGTGCAGCATAAAGATTGCTTGTACCCTCCGGATCAAGACCAGAGAAGTTAGTGAATGTCAAAAGGTTCTGGGCCTGACCATATACCCTGAGTCCTCTGATTGCACGGGTCTTCCTGAGAAGTTCTGAAGGAAGATTGTACGAGAGCATCAGATTCTTCAGACGAAGGAAGGAAGCATCCTCGAGAAGACGGCTGTCGAATTCCGTGTAGACACCATGTCGAGGGATATCGGTAATGTCACCTGGCTGCTTCCACCTCTTAAGAAGTCGGTTCGACTGATTATATGATGCAAAACGTCCGTTTGACTCATCGAAATATCTGTCGTTGTTGATCATATAGCGTCCCTGTACCCAGCTGAACTGAGCTGCAAGGCTGAGGCCTTTCCATGAGAAAGTAGTACCGAAACCGCCCTGCCATGGAGCGTGATAGGTCTTGCCTATCATAACCTTATCCTCATCACGGAGTTCTGTTGTGATATTTCCGTTCTTGTCATACCAGAGTGCATCTCCGTTTGCCGGATTAACACCTGCATAGCGGTTGATATAGAACTCTCCGAGAGGATGTCCGACTACAAGCTTGGTATTTGTATTTGCACGTTCATACTCCTTGACACCATTGTAAAGCTCTACGATTTCATTGTGGTTGTAACCGGCATTGGCATTGATGTTCCACATGAAGTCTCTTATCATCAGCACAGTGGCGTTGACATTGAGTTCAGCACCCATGTTCACCATCGTACCGACGTTGTCCCATCTGTAACCGTAACCGTTAGACTGGGCATAAGAGAGAGGAACGGACATGAGCATGTCTGTAGTCCTCTTTGCGTAGAGTTCGAAGTCTGCATTGAGTCTGCTCCAGAAGCCGAAGTGGAAACCAAGGTTGGTTGTCCATGTATTTTCCCATGTAAGGTTCTCATTACCAGGCTGGACAGGCGCAACACCGGAGTCTCCGGAATAATCTGCTCCTCCTGATATCAAAGCAAGATGCTCATAGTTAGGAATTTCCGAGTTACCTGATGTACCAGAGCTGAAAGAGATCTGACCGTTTGTAAGCCAATCCCTCGATCCTGCCATGAAATCCTCGTTTCGGATGTTCCACATGAATCCGACAGCTCCGAAAAGTCCCCAACGGTTGTTCTTACCGAATCGTGACGATCCGTCTGTTCTGAGGGAAGCTTCCGCATAATACTTGTCAGCGTAGTTATACTCGGCACGACCGAAGAATGAAACACGTGAGTAGTCAGAAGTAGACACACCGTCCCATGAAGTCGCACGTGTACCTGTCGAGATATCTGTCAGCTTATCGTTTGTCTGACCCTTTGTTCCTACACTGAATCTCTCATAGTGGTAATCCTGCCACTCGTGTCCGAGGAGGAAGTTGAAGTCGTGGATGTTGTCGATATCGAAACGATAGTTCAATGTATTTGTCCACTGGAGGTTCATACCGTCTGTAGAACTTCTTGCAGCCGATCCTTCTCCAAGATTAGGCTTGTAGCTAGGGAACGACTGGCTGAAACCTGTGGTGTGAGAGAAGTCGATACCGAACTGAGACTTGAATGTAAGGTTCTTATAAAGGTTCATCTCAGCGAATACAGTCGAGAACACCTTGTATTTCTTGTATGTCAGAGGATTGTTCTGAAGCCATTCAAGAGGGTTCTGGCCCTGGCCTTTCCATGTACCGTCATTGACAGATGCAAGGGATCCGTCAGCCTTGTATGGATTCCAGTAAGGAAGCATGAACCTTGATGCAGAGATAGGAGTCACGAGGGCATAGCTTCCTTCATCCGCCTGCATGATGTCCTGATAGTTGAACATGGTGTTGGTACCCATCTTAAGGAAATCGGACATCTGCTGCTCGAAGTTGAAACGCATCGAATAACGGGTGAACTGAGATCCCGGAGCGATACCGTCCTGATCA
>JAFYLU010000053.1 GCA_017550025.1 Bacteroidales bacterium
TCTATTATGGCGCTGGAGCAAGGCGCACAGCATGTATGGAGAAGAACCTTTGTCTCCCCCATCGGCGCCTGTATGATACCTTTCTTTGCCATTTGCGGGCAAATATAGCTTATTTTAAGTAACTTTGCGGCCACTAAAAAGATTTGATATGGGCATAATACCTGACAAATATATATCAGAGCTCTTCAAGGGCATAAAAAGGAAACAGACAGAAGACGACAGACCCATGGGCGGACTTCTCGCATTGAGCCCCCTTCTTGTATTTCTGGCAGTCTATCTCCTGTCCTCAATCATAGCGCAGGACTTCTACAAAGTGCCTATATCATCCGCCTTCCTCATCGCATCCATATACGCTGTCATCATATCGCGAGGCAGGACACTCGAGCAGAGGATAGCGGTATTTTCAGAAGGAGCCGGCAACAAGAATGTCCTGCTTATGATATGGATATTCGTACTCGCCGGAGCATTCGCGGCCACAGCGAAGGACATCGGAGCCATTGACGCGACGGTCAACCTCGCCCTCCGCATCCTTCCCGGAAAACTCCTCTACGCCGGACTCTTCCTCGCCTCATGCTTCATATCCATGTCCATCGGAACGAGCGTCGGAACCATTGTTGCCCTTGTCCCGGTAGCAGCCGGAATAGCTGAAGAGCTTTCATGCGGAGGAATGGCCGGCACATTCACAAGCATTCCCTTCATTACGGCCATCATCGTCGGAGGAGCCTTCTTCGGAGACAACCTGTCCTTCATATCCGACACCACTATTGCTGCCACCAGGACCCTCGGATGCTCGATGGCGGACAAATTCAAGACGAACATCAGGATTGTAGCACCGGCCGCCATTGCCGTGACTGTTCTGTATGTCTGCCTTGGCTCATCGGCTACCATGACTCCGGACTCCGCTCCTATCGAATGGGTGAAGCTCATCCCGTATGTGCTTGTGATAGCATTGGCCATATCCGGAATGGATGTCTCCGCCGTGCTTACAATCGGTCTGGCAGTCAATGCTGTCATCGGATTCTGCGGAGGCGGCCTCACATGGACCGGCTTTCTTGAATCGGTGGGAGGCGGAATCAGCGGAATGGGAGATCTGATCATAGTCACAATCCTCGCCGGAGGAATGCTCGAACTGATAAAGACCAACGGAGGACTGGACTTCATCGTCAACACCCTCACCCGCCGCATCAAGGGCAAGAGAGGTGCGGAATTCAGCATAGCCGCCCTCGTGTCACTGGCAAACCTTTGCACAGCCAACAACACCATAGCAATCATCACCACCGGCCGCATCGCAAAGGACATCACCAGAGAGTTCGGACTTGACCCACGCAAGGCAGCAAGCATACTGGACACATTCTCCTGCCTCATCCAAGGCCTGATCCCATACGGAGCACAGCTGCTGATGGCTGCCGGACTGGCACAGGTCTCAACCATCACAATCATCAGCCACCTCTACTATCCGTTCATAATGGGAGCCTTCGCCCTCGGAGCCATCATCTTCCGACTCCCGCGAAAATACTCCTGAATTCCCGCACGATATAGCACCATAATTGCTTCTGCCTGCCTTAAACGGACAGACATGAAGACACTTATAGTATTCAATCATCCCTACGGAGGGAGCTACTGCGCATCAATAATGGCGGCAGTGGAAAAAGGGCTGGACAAAAGCAGTCAGCCCTACAAGACAATCAATCTTGACCAGGAAGAATTCGACCCGGTGATGAGAAGCAAGGACCTGATAGCCTTTGCAGGAGCCGGAAGAACAGGCGAAGAAGCTCTCGCCGTGGTAGACGAGATGGTCATCAGATACAAGGGGATGCTCGAATGGGCGGAACATCTCGTGATGATATTCCCCATCTGGTGGATGACGATGCCGGCCATGACAAAGGGATTCATAGACAAGGTCATATTCCCCGCAATCGCCTATACGATGGAAGATGGCAGGCTGAAATCACGCCTCCCTCTCGAAAGAGTCACCATAATCACAACCATGAACACGCCTGCTGAAGCCTATAGGGACATGTTCAACAACGCTCTCGAAGGCTCGCTCATCAACGGAACATTCAAGAAGATCGGCATTGAAGACGTAAGATGGATCAGCCTCAATGAAGTAAGACAGGCAAGCGACGAACTGCGCAAATCATGGCTTACGCACATCGAGGAAACATTCGCGAGGCGGTGACCTAAAGCTCGATAGAGCCTGAATCAATCAGATTATTCAGAAGAGCATACACCGTAAGGCCGGCTACTGTCTTGATTCCGGTCTTGCGGGTTATGTTCTTGCGGTGGGTAATCACTGTATGGATGGAAATGTTGTAGAAATCAGCGATTTCCTTGTTCAGCATTCCTTTGGCTACACAGACAAGGATTTCCTTCTCACGCTGCGACAGGTCCGGTCCTTCGGAATCGGCAGCTTCCTCGCGGGAAGATATGGACTCGCGGAGCTTGCGCACCATAGAGACCGGCTCGTCATACATTCCTATAGTTCCGTCATACTGTTTCAGCTGCTCTCCATCCATCGCCATGGTCAGCAACGCCACCACAGCAGCAGACGAATATTCCGACAGGCGGGCACGCACATTCATGCGCGAAACATAATCGAAGACCACAGGATCAACAATTATCACATCTGCATCCATATTACGCAGACGTACCTCCGAGGCATGCGAAAGATCGGAAAGAATGCCTTCCACGCGGAACTCGCCCAATTCGGCAAGCACAGCTTCGACACCCCTCGCAAGCACCTTCGACGGGATAATCAGCAGGACTTTCTTATAAGCACTCTTCATAATGTCTCCATTCTGTTGACAACCGGTATAAGCACCGTATCTTCGATTATAGTATGCTTCAGGAGATCTTCCTCAAGCCTGTATATGCGGTAAAGCACCTCATTTCTCACGACTGTGTCACATGTGTCCGGAAGATACTTCATGACTATATTCTTCAGGTCGTTGAGAGTCTCGTCTATATTGCTGTGATTCTCCTCGAACTGCTCGATCGAATAACCTTCCTGACACTCGCCGGTCTTCAAGGCCCTGACATATGGGAAGACAACGGACTCCTCATAATTGAAATGGCGCTTCACCTGCGCCTTATAGCTTGCAAAGAACTTTCCGACAATCTTCTTCTGCAGTTCGTCACAAGGCTCGACCATCAACGAGAGATTGGACTCCAAGGCAGCCAGTTCCCTGTCAAGATAGAAAGCATGGGAATTATGCAGGTAGTCGACAATCGTTCCCGCATCAGCAGCAGCCAGCAGGTCAGCCGAAGGCACATATCCGTCATAGGTATATACATTGCAGATCAGAAGAAATGAATTCAGGTCTATCCCCTGCCTGTCACACATCTCCCTTATCGTGTTCTCCCCGAATCCCAGACTTATGCCGAGCCTGGAAAGCACATTCAGCAGCTTGAAGTTCACATCGATGAGATCCGCAAGCTTCATGGATTCAGAAAACACCATTCTATGGATTTCATTTGTCATAATCTCTATTGTTTAGCCCCAATATAACTATTTTTCATGTTTTCGGAAAGTTCCGACAACAACAAGAGGCATTCCATCACGGAAGGCCTCTCACCGCGGACGACAAAGTCCGTTAAAAAACAATTAAAAGGATGTTATCTATTAATTCAAATGGCTTATCCACGGTCTATCCCGGTTACATTTGCAAAGATAAAGACACATCAGCATGCATCCAATCCCCAATAATTGGTATTTTAAGGCCAGATAACTCATAAAAGTGAAGTATTTTTGAAAAAAGTCAATAAAAAGTTTGCATATTCAGAAAACATTCGTACCTTTGCAATCCCAAATCAAAAGGGAAGCCAAATTGAGATATGGTGTAATGGTAGCACTACAGATTCTGGCTCTGTCAGTGAGGGTTCGAGTCCTTCTATCTCAACTACATTTTGACTAACGGTCACGGCGGGATAGCTCAGCTGGTTAGAGCGCATGATTCATAATCATGAGGTCCGCAGTTCAATCCTGCGTCCCGCTACAAGAAAGCACAGCAATCCGCTGTGTTTTTTTTCGTTTATAGGCATCAGGCCGCCCCGAATGGGCTGGACATTGGCATTTATGGTGCTGAAAGCTTGCTTTCAAAGCGACAGAAATGACGATGGACAGTCAGGGAGCGCAGCGACCGGGCCTGATGACATTCACACAAAAATCTCACAAAGATTCCCCAAACAGCTTTCTTGGGTACAATGTGAACGGACAGACAGGATTAGAAGGAGCCCACCGGGCGACTGAAACATCCTGCGTCCCGCTACAAGAAAATCAAGCACTTACGAAACTTTCGTAGGTGCTTTTTTGATGTCCGTGAACACCGCGTGAACACCAAATCTTTTAATTGCATTTAATTTTCATTATTTCCACAAGTGGCTTGTAGGGCGTTCTGGACGGGTTTTTATATATGGATTTCGATTTTGTCAGAAATCTGCAGCACTCATTGCTCCAAGTTCCCCTTAAGTTCCCTGGTCATTTTCACGTCTGAAATCAAGTTGCTGACTTCCCTCGATTTTCATGCGATTTCGGGGTCCGTGAACACGGCGGTGAACACCGAAGATATTTTTTGAAGGCAAAAAGGACAAGATTTCAACATCATCCCATTCAACAAACACACCCACCTTGAGCAAAACAACAGAAAAGGTTGTATGTATATAACCTTTTTCACAACTTTTTAATATATTTGTAGCGTTTGTAAAGAACGAATGCGTTATGAAGTATTTAAACATAAAGAAAGCACTGGAGGCATGGCAAAATCTGCAACCTCTCTCTGAGAAGGATAAGGACAGACTCAGCCGTCGTTTTACTGTTGACTTCAACTACAACAGTAATCACATTGAGGGTAACACCCTTACATATGGCCAGACTGAAATCCTTCTGCTTTTTGGCAAGGTGATAGGTGAGGCTGATGTGCGCGATGTTCAGGAAATGACGGCAAGTAATGTCGGACTGAGAATGATGTCAGAGGAAGCTGCAATGAAAGAAATTCCTTTGACACAGAACTTCATCAGAACATTACATAGAACATTGCTACGAGAAGATTACACTGTCTATCGAAATCTGCCCGGTGGAATGCAGACGAGCTATGTCGTACATGCTGGACAATATAAGACACGTCCGAATAGTGTTATCACGCGTTATGGCGATCGATTCGAGTATGCTTCTCCAGATGAGACACCAGGCCTGATGGCAGACTTGGTTGACTGGTACAACCAGGCAGAACAGGAAGGAAAGCTCTCTCCGGTAGAATTGGCTGCCCTGTTCCACTATCGCTATATACGCATACACCCATTCGAGGATGGTAACGGCCGTATTGCCAGATTGATGGTGAATTTCATATTGGCTCGCCATAACTATCCGATGATTGTAGTACGCAGCCGTAAGAAGAGCGAATATCTCGAAGCATTGCACCAGACAGATATGGAAGTCGGTCCTGTACCAAGCGATGGAGCCCACGCAGACATCAAGAGTATCCGCCCGTTCCTGAAGTATTTCAA
>JAFYLU010000054.1 GCA_017550025.1 Bacteroidales bacterium
ATCACTATGGACGCTCGTTCATCAGCAATCCTGAGCGCTACCTTCCCAGGGTAGGAGATGGCGTTACGCAGAAGCAGATTGACGAACTGATCTCTATTATAGACTGGGACGGATTCCAGGAAGTCAAGCCGATACAGAAATAAACAATATAACCTGGTTCTCCATCCACGATCAAATGGAATGCTGAAGTTTAATATTTAATTATGGAGGAACTATTATGTTGGAAACATTCTGCCGCGATCCTTTACTTACGCCAGAATTAAAGCGCCCATTTGTGGAAGGAGGTATACGTACACGTATCCTTGACGACAGAAGTTTGGATGCTTTGCTTCGTATTGAAAAGACACTAAGTGTTTTAGAGCCTATGGGGAGCGATAGCTGTCGTTATCTGTATATTGAGACTATAAGGGGCACTTTCGAGCAATGGCTCGATATCGAAGATGAGACAGCTGATTCCGCCAGTGCAATGTGTGATCTGCGTGATGACTGGCTTGATGATTATCCTGATGAAAAGGAATGGTTCGAGATAGGGGTGGCACGCTTCGAACACCAGGTGCGTATCTATGTTGCAGATATGTTTGGAAGCACATATGTACTTGCGAATACTCGGAACATATACACGCCGCGAGAATACGACATAACTGCCAGATACGATGCCTATGAATTGCTTTGCAAGTTGGAAAAATATCTGCAGCGCGTAGTGGACAAGATACTTGAAGACCCGAAGACATATATGGATTACATTGAGAAGCATTATCCGTATGAGTGCCGCAAGGGAAGTGTATCTTATAAGGACTGGTGCGATGTCATGGAAGAGAAACTTGTCAAGCTTGATGCAACTGATCTGGATATCATCAAAAGAGTCACATCGGCTAATCTTCCATACTATGATGGCCCGTTGACTCTTCGCGAATACATGAAGGTCTGGAAGGTCGCCTACTGTGGCATTACCGGCAGCGAATCCATGAGGAACTTGCCACCAGAGGAGGTCTTCGAACGGTCCAGCAAAGGCCGCAAGGCTGATCTGGAGAAGTATGACCTTGACAGCGAGAAGCATTTCATGTTATGGGCAAAGGAAAATGCTGCATATCATTGTTTTGATGTAAGCTATGTCACTATCCATCTTCTTCCTGCCCCTAAGGCTGGTAGATGGCGGCCGCATCTGACAGCCGCACATGAGTGGGCCATAGATGACCTCTTCAATGCTGCTCAGGCATTGGCGGCTGAGGGTATTCCGTTTTCTATGCCACAGGCAAGGGATATACTCCGTATGCACGAGATGAATGGTAGGATCATTATTGACCCAGATTATGCAGACAGGTCCCGTATCGGAGAGATTGTGCGTCGCCTGCCTGAACCTGGATACGCAGGTGTAAAAAAAGAACAGGTGAATGAACTCATCAAGGCAATCAATTGGGATCCCATGCAGGAAGTCAAACTTATAAAGAAGACGTAAAATGAACCAGATATACTTTACAGCTGACCTGCATATAGGTCACACGAATATACTCAAGCATCAGCCGGACAGGCCATTCGCATCCGACGAAGACTCAAGGCGCCATGATGAATACATGATCGACCTATGGAAGTCGACAGTCGATAAGAAGGACTTGATATACATCCTAGGAGACTTGACATTCCTTAAGAGCGATGACGCCAGAAAGCTCCTTGAGAAACTGCCAGGAAGAAAGTACCTCATTCTCGGGAACCATGATGGTTCTCTTAGGGCGTATGATAACTATTTCCAGACCGTCACTCAGATTCATGATATGGTCATCAAGCCTACGTTGTGCCCTTCTCTGCCGGAGAATCTGCATCTGACACTATGCCATTATCCGATGGTGACGTGGAATCACAAGCCGAGAGGCTCGATCATGCTTCATGGACACTGTCACGGAAAGCTGGACGAGCATAACGCTATGTCGAGTGACCTGAGGTTTGATGTCGGCATCGATGGACTTCTCGCAAAGAGATGCGGTGGTCTCGTTCCGGCGGAAGCGGTCTATGAGATAGCAAAGGAGAAGACCCAAGGACTGGCATTCGGTGAGTATGCCAGGAATAGTTATGATAAAGCGGTGAGATAAACATTATTCCAAAATTTGTCATCTCGCTGATCTATGGATGTAGAATTCGTAACAATTAATTGTCTGCAACTAAAAAATAGTTACATTTGTATGTATTTTGTATGAGTACAAAAGAAAAATTGATTGCCAGATTTAAGAATCTGCCGTCAGATTTCACGTTTGAAGAATTGATTCACTTGCTTGGCGTGTTGGGATATAAAATGAATGCTAAGGGTAAGACCTCTGGTTCACGGTATATATTCAAGGACTCAAGAGGTAATCCAATAATGATTCACAAACCACATCCTGGAAATGTCGTGAAATCTTATGCAATGAAACAGATATATGATGAATTGATAAATAAAGGTAAGATATGAACACTATGAATTATAAGGGCTATATTGGCACAATCAGCTTTTCTGAAAAGGATATGGTATTCTATGGAAAGGTTGAAGGCATTAACGGTCTGGTCAATTTTGAAGGTGATAGTGTAGGCTCGCTTGTAAAGGCGTTTCATGAAGCCGTAGAATCTTACCTTGAATTTTGTCGTCAGGAAGGAATCGAACCCCAGAAAAGCTATTCAGGAAGCCTTAATGTCAGGATCTCACCAGAAACCCATTGTCAGGTAGCAACCTTAGCAAAGCAGTCTGGAATCACTATCAATGCCTTTATCAGGAGGGCAGTAGAAAAGGAAGTGGCTTTTTGCCTATAAGCCTAACTCAGGAAAGTCTGCTGCCTTGAAAGGAAATGCATGTAGCTTTTGTGGCCGGAAAGGACGCTTCAGCTTAATGCATGGCCTGTCCACTTTATACAGTTTGGAATAGAGGTCGATAGCGTCGCGTAGCGTCCATCCAGATGCTGTCGCGAGGTGACCTCCATTGGTTGCAAAGACAGTATAGGCTGTGTGATCGCTGTATGTGGTCACATCGAATGCCGGTACTGTCTGTACATTAAGAAGTATGTTTTCCATTCTTTCTGTCATTATGTAAAATTAGTTAAAACTTTTCAATTATGAAGATTCAATATGCGTCCGATCTCCACCTTGAGCTCTCGGACAACTCACGTCTGTTCAGTCATGATATTCCGCTCAAGGCTGTCGGTGATGTGCTGGTCCTGGCAGGTGACTGCGCCTACCTGAGAAACAAGGAAATGCCTTGCATGAAGTTCTGGAGGTGGGCATCTGAGAATTACCGCAAGGTGATGATAATCCCGGGTAATCACGAATACTATCACCTGGGTTGCATTACGGACTACGGTGATTCGTGGCATCGGGAGATCCTCCCCAATGTCTCCTATCATCAGAATGAAGTGGTTCGCGTTGATGATACTGACTTCATTCTCAGCACTCTCTGGTCAAGGATCGATCCGAAGTACAAATTCCATGTATTCCGTGGCATGTACGATTTCTGCCAGATCCGCTACAACGATTCCTTCTTCACGACTGATGACTTTGTAGCGGAACACGAGAAATGTCTCGCATTCATCAAGAAGGCAGTGGCGGAAAGTGACGCTGCCCATAAGGTGGTTGTCACCCATCATCAGCCGACGCTGAAGACAGTCGCTCCCTATCACAAGGGAAGCCCACTGGGAAGCGCCTTTGCAACGGAGCTTGGAGATTATATTGCCGGCTCTGATATTGACCTTTGGATCTATGGACATTCGCATTCGAACATCGACAC
>JAFYLU010000055.1 GCA_017550025.1 Bacteroidales bacterium
ATCTCCAGGCTTTCTTCTACTGATTTATGCGGTGGCCATCCTGCTCGTGGACCGACATCCGGATCTGATGCAAGTCGGAACAGTTCCTCTGCATCAGCCTCTCTCCATGGACGAAATGACAGGCGCTTGGTTTCAATCATAGACGAACAAGATGATATCCGGCTGCAACAAGTGCGATACCGGCAATGACACTGATTGCTATGTATGCCATAAGGCTCATGAAGTTCCCTGCCTGCAGCATCATCAAAGCCTCCTTGGAGAAAGTCGAGAAGGTGGTGAATCCACCGCAGATTCCGACGGTCATAAATAGTGCCCATGAACTGTTCTCGCTTGCGCTTTTGCTGAAGAATCCCCATAGCAATCCGATAACTAAGCAGCCCACAAGGTTCACGACAAGTGTTCCCCAAGGGAAACCTTTGCTCATGGTCTTCATCGCTACGGATATCAGGTAACGTGCGACACCTCCGATGAAGCTGCCGCAACCGATAAAAAGAGTATTCCTTATGATATCCGGAATCATCTCAATGCGTACTTTGCGATGATGCGACCGATTTCAAGAATATCGGAAGAACCTCTGAATTCAAATCGAACCCTGCCGACTCCGCTATAGTAAAGATCCAGTTCACTCTCAAGATCGAATGTGCCGGCGGTCTCTACGGAGTACGCGGTGATCTTCGAGTATGGGAGGGTAGTGAAGTCCTTCTTCTTTCCTGTGATACCCTGGACGTTAACGGCAATCACTCTCTTGTCAGTAAAAACGACATGATCCCTGACGTCTTGATAACATCCTATGATGCGTTCGCCGTCAATCAATACATCACGCATCTCAGAGTCAAACCTTGAAGCGTCGGTCTTCTTAAGCTTAAAGACGCTTGCATTACTGAAGTCTATCATATTATTTGAAATTATTTGGTTACTATAGGTTTGCCGTCAGCATCAATGAGCGGTGTCAGTCCTGCTCCATATCCTGATCTGACCATCAGGTAGTTGACGCCTGTCTCCTTGTCGACAATGATCACGGCATCAGTCATGAATGCGCTTTTCTCTGCGTTCTTGAATTCAAATCTCTTTTCCATAGTATCAGAATTTAATTTCCTGCCATCATCCGACCGGCCTCGAATGCCTTCTTCAGGTCCTCTTCCCAATGTGCATCTCGCCACTGACGCTTTGCTTCTTCAGAGAAACCTGCGAGTTCATAGCGGTCATAATCTTTCACCTGATATGTGTTGTATGCAACAAGACGCTGCGGCTGACCCAGTGCCCTTGTGATGCAGAACTCCATGCTGCCGAAGCCGTTGCTGTTGTTCCTTTCCGGCAGACCGTTAAGCGTCTCGATCAGAACCACCGGCATCTGCTTCGGTGCAGTCATGCTGTAGTCGTTATACGAGAGCCATGGGAATGCCAGGCGCTCCAGGAACGCACGCATCTGACCTGTTACTTCGCCGAAGTAGATGGGGGAGCCAAGAACAAGGCCGTCTGCTTGAGCGATCTCCTCAAGGACAGGCGAGAGCGCATCCCTGAACCTGCAGACATTCGACGCTCTGTCCTTCAGTTTGCACGCCATGCATGACATGCATCCCTTGTAGTCCAGGTCGTATAGTCTGAAAGTCTTGACCTCTATGTGGTCACCTGCTGACTGTGCTCCTTCAGCGAACTTCTGAAGCATCTGCGCAGTGTTCATGTTGCGGCGAGGACCGCCATCGATGATGATTATCTTTTTCATTCCCTACTTTGTTCCAATCTGTTTGATTACTCTACATGGATTGCCGACAGCCACTACATTTGATGGAATATCCTTTGTCACGACTGACCCGGCACCGATGGTCACGTTATCACCTATCGTGACTCCGGGCAGGATTGTTACACTTCCTCCAATCCAGACATTGTTACCGATTGTGACGGGTTCCGCCCATTCGTTTCTGGTGTTCCTTTCGACATAATCGGTGCTATGGCAGGCTGTATAAATGCTTACGTTCGGTCCGATGAAACAGTCATCTCCGATGGTTACCTTAGCCTCGTCGAGCACCGTGAAAAGGAAATTGGCAAAGAAGCGTCTGCCTACACTGATATGCTTTCCATAGTCGCAGTAGAACGGCTGATTGATGATGATTTCATCGTCTCCAATGTGACCAAGCAGACCTTTGAGGACAGCAAGGCGTCCATCATTATCGGCAGGGGAGAGTGCGTTATATCTATGAATAACCTCCTTCACGGCATTGAGTTCCTCAAGCAGCTGCCTGTCAACTGCCGAGTACACCATTCCGGAGAGCATCTTTTCCTTTTCTGTCATAGTGGGATTATCGGTTGATGTTATCTACCAAATACTTTTTGTCGCCGATCTCGAAATAGACTCTTTCGCCATTTCCAGTAAGGTAGAAGATATATTTGTTCTTTGTCTTGGTGTTCTTGAAGTGGCCTGATTTCTTCTTGCCGACACTGGTGCCATTGGTCCTGATGATGTTTCGGTCTACATCATCGGGTACCGGAAGAAACTTGGCGCCAGTGATATCTATTACCTTCTTGCCGATTATAAAATGCACAGTAAGGGTATTGCCCTCAATGGTGTTCTTCATCGGGATAGAACCTAATACCAGAAGGGTAACGCCTATAATGATAAGGGCAGTTGCCAATGCGGATGTTGTCATAACCTTCATAACTTATCTGTTGTAACTTTACTGATCCTATTTATCAAGGAGGCGACTTCTTCCGGCTGGTCTATCAGAAGCTGCCCGTGGTTCATGTTCTTGAAAACCATAATCTGGACTTTAGGACATAGACCTTTAAGATGCTTCACCTGTGCCTTTGCAACAAATGCTTCTTTTGTGCCATACCAGAAATGGATGTCAACCTGAGGGACGGATTCCAATCTGTTTGTGTATACTGACTTATATCCGTCAAGTACTGCTTTCGTGCCTCCGTATGGGAAGACTTTTCTGCATTCGTCCAGCAGTACATCGAAATAGTGTGAATGGAATACCCATCTCCATAATCCTGTCCAATGATAACAGCTCCAGACGTTGGCTGCCTGCAGGTAGCGTAGTGGACCGACCAGCCATTTGGGAAGAGGCAGCAGGGGAGCAGCGTCAAGAATGGAGTGCTCTATTGAAATCTCATTGCGCTCAAGTACTCTTGACAGAATCTTCCCACCAAGAGAGAGGCCGTATGCACAGCAAATCTTTCCGGAGTGATGTTCCTTTATGTATTCAGTCACCTGTCTGGCCTGATCGTCAATTGAGGTGAATTCAGTATGAACCCCCAAGGTGAATCCGTCGACTTCTGCAGCAACAATAAGGAACATGTCCTTAAGCAGATCCACCAATGGCATGAATATCTCATATGAGACCCCCAAGCCGGGAATCAGCAGGAGTGTCGGAGAATCATATTTGCCAAATGTCTTGAAATTCATACTCTTTAACTAATTGAAATTTATCGTTTAATCCACTCGTCTTTTGAAATCGCAAATACCTTTGTAATTACATTAGTCTCGTCAGAAAACTCATCTACTTGCTTGCAACCATATGACATAGCAGTTTTTGCTGATGCTTCATTGGTATATTTCATAAAAGAATAAACGATATTAAAAGGAGTGTTGTTAAAAGTCCAGTCTCTGACAGCAATCGCCGCTTCTTTTGCATATCCTTTTCGTTGCTTGTCAGCTCTTATATGGTATCCGATTTCGGGTTTTATTTCTCCGTTGATTAATTGCATTGTCAAGCCACAGTCACCAATCAGTTCGCCTGTCTTTTTCAAGCATACAGCCCACAATCCAAAACCTAATACCCGATATCTGTTGATATTACGCTCAATCCAGTCCTTTACCCTGTTTTCATCAAAAGCATAGGGATAATGCTGCATTGTGTCCGAATTTGATAACACCATGTAAAGATCATGAAAATCATCAACCGTCATTTCTCTCAACATCAAACGTTCTGTTTCAATAACCATTTTTCAGTCTCGTTAAAGTTCCGATTAGTTTGCGTAAAATTACAAAATAGGAGCGAGAAATGAAAATCAATCTCCAAGCACGTTGTGATAGTATTCGGACGGATTTCCTGTCTGTTGCCATCATCGGCCCTGTGGGTGCTTCACAAATGAAGTTGACCCCGATAACGGATGACATTATGGATAGAATTCATCAGGATATGTCCCTGGAGCAGAAGATACAGACGATCAAGGAAAACGACGACAGGGATCATGGCTGTGTATGGGTCAGCAAGTATGAGTTTGTAGAGTGAGTCTGAAAGACTTTTTGTTAAAGTGAAAGATTCGACATTGAAATCCTCCTTGCAGGTACTTCTGTGAGAGGAAATATGAAAGATTTATCAGATAAAGATGTATTTTTGTAGAGATAAAAATCACCGGATATGAAGGAAGAATGCTTGATATGTAAGGCTCCTCTGGAGTACCTTCAGGAAGATGTCCTGATGGAATGCAGCATATGTCACAAGAGTGAGTTCAGCAAGACCAGATGTGTAAATGGTCATTACGTCTGCAATGAATGTCACTCCAAAGGTGTGGATTCCATAGTAGGTCTATGCCTGAACGAGACCTCATGCGACCCGATAGAGATAATCGGTAAGATGATGGACATGCCGTTCTGCCATATGCATGGACCGGAGCATCACATCATGGTAGGTGCTGCTCTCTTGACGGCGTATCATAATGCCGGAGGGCAGATTGACCTTCCGAAGGCCCTCAGCGAGATGATAAGCAGAGGAAGCAAGGTTCCCGGCGGAGCATGCGGATTCTGGGGAGCGTGCGGCGCAGCCATAAG
>JAFYLU010000056.1 GCA_017550025.1 Bacteroidales bacterium
CTGAAAGATCGAAACCGACATTCTCTTTGTCTGCGTTCATAAATGATGCATCCCAGCGTCCTTGAGTAATTGCAGTTAATGACATATCATAAGAAAGAGACGTACCACTTATCATTACATTGGCTACTTTGCCCGGGAATGACTCAGCGATATATCGTCCGGCATTTGCACTCTTACCTATGTCTTTAACAAATGCATGCCGGAAGTTCAAGATGACCAGAGCCTTTTCTGTGCTGGACACATTATATGCACGCAAGAAATTGTCTGCAAGAATACTGTCTCTTTGTGGCATCAGCGAATCTCTTTCGCGAATATCCTCTGCAGTTGCCGTTGCCCAGTCACGTATTCCAATATCAAGGTTATAGACATTTACATCATTGTCATCCACCTTGTTGATATCCCATACGCCATATATGAAATATGCATAATTTGACTTTTCCCACAATCCGGCTCCATAACTATCCCGCTGGATTTCCAATGCTTCTCTTCTGGCAGCTCTATCGCTCAACGCATCATTGCAAAGAAATTCGTTGAGTATGTCGTTCCTTTGAAAATTTCCGATTTCTGTATAGATATTTCCGACCTCCGATCTGAACCGCTTATCAGAAATCACGTCGAGAATAAGATCATATTGAGTAATTTCACGATGATCACGTTCACATAGAATGACAATATCGTATTTTTCGAACAGACTCAGAATATACTCTTTTGCCGAGAGGTGCTGATCTGCCAGAAAATCTTCATATTCGCCTTGTGATTCCTGTGCATCAGCTATCATCACACTCAATGAGAGCAATATTGTAAATAATATTCTCATATTACAAACCTCCATCAGCAGTCCAGGTCATAGTCGGATTATCATTCCTCAGCGCTACCACGAGCTTCTTTGTCCTGCCATCTGCCATCTTCACCTTGCACTTGACAAATACTCCATTATACAGACCTGACTTGAATGATGGTTCATACTCTAAAAGCCTGCAACCCTTATATATCTTCTCCATTTGCCTCAGGCTCATATTTCTTAACACAACCTTAAGGAAATCCTCATCCCATACAGATGTCGCATCGAACATCCTGACAACGGCTTCCTCTGCTGTAATGCCGGTAAATTGATCAAATGGAAGAGTTTCATAAGCCACTTTCATTCCAAGCTCGGTGTTGTCAATCCATTCTATGTCTTCATCGACAGCAAATGTGGTAGGTTTAATGCCCGGAGCATACTTCAGATCTGTCATCTCTACGATAACCCTGTTGACTCCCAATATCTTTGTGAAGATCTTCAAAGACAGAAGTTCTCCACCTTCCTTTGAAAATTCGTACTCCCTGATTGTGTCTGACTCAAGAATTGATGTATTACGAGAATATTCATTTGTAAAATCGCCTTGAGCAGGTGAAGTTACAACAAGAGTGATGACTTCATCAGATTCAGTTTTCGTGATGCAGGCTCCATTACTTGCTAGAGCGATATTTTCCTCTGCCACCATCAGTGATGGTAGGTCGAGCAATAAGGCGAAGTCATCGATGACATATATGTTTTCATTATCATATTTCCATCCAAACTGTGATTCAGGTAGCCATTGCCAGGTATAGGTTCCATCATATACAGCTTTCCTTCCACCTTTATCAATCGACCAATGCCCGGTGCTTTGTTGAACCGTAACCGTGTGCTCGACGAATCTGCCCCATGGATTGATATATGAAAAATTCTCCTGCGGGTCAGTGCGGACCTTTAAGATGGCAGTATAAGAGTTTATGTTGTTCAGAATCTCGGCAGCATCTGCAAAGATCTTTTCTGCCGCGTAGGTCGGCTGAACACTGGACTTGCCTATGAATAGGACTGCGAGTAAAGCAATTGCAGCAGCCACTGATGTGGCAAGATATTTCATAATCACAAGTCTAGGGCGTGCAGGTGTTGTGATTTCTTCCTGTGCTGCAGCTTCAAGAATCCTATCCTTGAGGCTTGACGATGCCTTGAACTCACATTGTGGAGTCAGCATCTTTTCTATGTTATCAGTTGTCTTCATTTCACTTTCCTTTAATTGAGTTGTTTCTGAATGCCTTGAATGGCGTAGCGGTAGCGGGACTTCACTGTCGCCTCCGGGATGTCCAGAATGTCGGATATCTCCCTGAACTTGAGCCCGTCTATACATTTCATATAGAGGACCTCCCTCTGCTCTTGCGGAAGCGTACGGGCCAATACCGTGATTCTGAGATATTCCTCGTGCATCTTGAGGTCGTCGTCCTGTACGCTCTCCTTGTCTGCTTTTTCCAATGGAAGAGTATCTTGTCTTCTCCTGTGGAAATCGCGACAGGCATTACTGATCGAGCGTATCAAGTAATGTTTGACGTTTCGGACAGACTTGAGATTCTCAGACGAGCGGAAGAGTTTCAGAAAGACATCCTGAACGATGTCCTCTGCATCCTCCCTGCTTCCGACACGCATGTAGGCGAACCTGAAGAGCATATCCTGCTCTCTCACTATCACACTTTCAAGTTCATCCAGTCTTTTTTGTGTCTTGTGTATCATAATTCGTAAATGTTATCAGATTTCAGATGCATCCGATAACAAGACGTGAAAAGTTGAAAAAAGATTTAACTGATCTTATTTTTTTGCAATAAATGAAATTATGTCCTCTCCTTCCGGCATCTCAAGGGTCTGGCGGATGGTGCTCTTGCGCTGGTAGACTGTTCGGACGGACTGCTGGGTCACTACGCTGATTTCCTTGGTGGAGAAGTTGGCCTTGAGGAGACAGCACAGCTGGATTTCCTTTTCATTCAGGATGTTTCCGAATCTTTCAACAAGTGATGTGTAGAAA
>JAFYLU010000057.1 GCA_017550025.1 Bacteroidales bacterium
ACCCGTCGCTGGTGGGATACTACGAAAAGTATTATTGCAGATAAGGAACCGCCGTATGCGGACCCGCATGTACGGTGGTGTGAGAGGTCGGAAAACAAAAGTAGGAGGAAAACCTACTTTGTTTTCCTCCTACTCGATTTGGCCTGTGCTTTGCTTGAGACAGTTTTGAAAAATTAAAAACTAATGTATATGAAACGAATCTTGCTGACCATTATGGTCGTTGTCGCAGGGCTTTCGGCGATCGCCCCCGACGCGTCTGCGCAGACAGACAAAAGCAATACAGGTGCCTCCCCAAGGCAGAAGCTGATTGACGACTGGCATAAAGATATGGCTGAATTCAGGGCAAGGTCTGAAAAGGACAGACAACTTGAGGCATTGACTGATTCCATAGCATCCGTACAGGCTCGTGCTGCCCTTCGCAACCAGGATTTCGTGCTCGAAGCAGACAATGTGTCATTCCGTAACGGCATGACCAGATTTGTCAACTCTACGACAAACTTCATCTCCGTAAAGGGTAACAGAGCGGTAGTCCAGATCTCCCCAAGCGACTTCGCGTCCGGTCCTAACGGTGTAGGTGGAGTGACTGTGGACGGAATGATTTCCGGTCAGGAAGTCCGGGTGAACCAAAAAGGTATGGTCACATTCTCAATGAATGTCATGGGAATAGGAATCAATGCCCAGGTGGAAATCTACATGTATCCCGGATCGAACCGTGCTTCGGCTACAGTCTATCCTAACTTCAACTCCAATACAGTATGGCTTGACGGAGTTATTGTGCCTTACGAAAGTTCCGATGTCATAGAAGGAAGTTCATTATAAAACGAATTAATAAACATAAGATTATGAAGAAGATTCTGATTATCTCTGCTGCCGTCATTGCATTGGCGGCATGCCACAAGGAGCCGTACCCAAGTGACGGCGATAACGAGTACCTTGTATATACATCCCCCGGCAAGGATGTCTCGTTCGCAAATTACCGGACATTCGATCTGGCAGACAGTCTGCTTGTGATCGGTCAGACCGACAAGCCTTTTTACTCTCAGTCGCAGAATGCTCTGGCGCTCATCCAGGCTTTCAGGACAAATATGGAGAAGCTCGGCTATATCTACACTCCGTCAAACCCTGATGCGGATCTTGGAATCCAGGTGACATACATCATCAAGACTGAAAAGTATGTGCAGTATTATGACGATCCGTACTGGTGGCTTGACTATCCTGGTTACTGGCCTTCAGGCTATTGGGGCAATTGGACGGGCTACTATTATCCGAGACCTGTAGTCTATACTTATACCACAAATGCCCTTGTCGCCGACATGGTTGACCTTACCGCAGACGAAGATCCTTCGAAACCGCTTGAAGTCGTCTGGTCTGCATATATCGGAGGACCTGCGGGAGCGACAGTGCAGAGTGACGTCAAGAGAATGACAGCTGCTGTTGATCAGGCCTTTGCACAGTCACAGTATCTGGCGGGGAACAAATCCAGATAATATAAATGATTAAAAGATAAAGTATTATGAAAAGATTCATATATATATTGGCTGCCGCAGCTGCATTTGCACTGACAGCGGCAGAGGCAGATGCCCAGATGGGCAAGCGGGACTATATCAACGGCGGATGGCAGTTCAACGGTACGGTTGCAAACAATTTCGTGCAGAACGGACAGGGATATGGAGCCTACATCGAAGGGGGTTACTATCTTACTCCGATGTTTGCGATCGGTGGCTTTGCAAGCTTCAATACTAATAATGAGTACATTCCGAAGCAGACCTATACATTCTCCGACGGTTCGGCTCTCACGACAGACCTTGACAGGTCGGTTTATCAGGTGCCGTTCGGTACAACATTCAGAGTCAGATTCTTAAGGAGCGAGGTTCAGCCATATGTGCAGGCGAAGATCGGAACCGAATATTCTGTCCAGAGCACATATATGTCGACCTTTGTCAACAGACATGACAACTGGGGCTTCTATATGTCTCCGGAAGTAGGACTTACCTTCTTCCCGTTCCATAAGACAGACTTCGGATTTCAGGTTGCGGCATACTACAGCTACTCGACAAACAACAACAAGAGCTATGATATCAATGGCCTTAACAATGTCGGATTCAAGCTCGGTATAGCATTCTGATAAAAAAATCTTACCTTTACATTTTGCACATGGCTCGGACGCCATCATGTGGACCTGAAGGCAGTCGCAGGAACACGCAGAATGTAAAGGTATTTTTGTTTTCAGATGAAAGAGAGGCTCTCATACAGGACTGTGGTCCTTTCAGACATACACCTCGGCTCACGATATTCCAAAGTCGTTGAAGTCGGGGATTTCCTTTCCGGTGTGGATTGCGAAAGACTTATCTTCA
This sequence comes from Bacteroidales bacterium, assembly GCA_017550025.1. GTDB lineage: Bacteria > Bacteroidota > Bacteroidia > Bacteroidales > UBA932 > Cryptobacteroides. Next base: position 2,355 of record JAFYLU010000057.1, read on the forward strand.
ATGGTGACACAATCGACGGATGGCAGCTCCAGAAGAACAATTATGCTTTCTGGGGGCCGGATCACGCCCGCTTTTTCAGAGTGGTGATGGCCATGATAGAGAAGCATGGCACGGAAGTGAATTTCCTCCGAGGCAATCATGATGACTTCATGGACAAGATCATCCCGATGTTCATGGGCAATCTTAACATCATCAAGGACATGGTGCTTGAAAGCGGCGGAAATAAATATTTTGTCACTCATGGAGACATATTCGACAGCATCACATCCAATATGAAATGGATCGCCAAGCTCGGAGATTTGGCTTATAATATTCTATTGAAAATCAATGCTTTGTATAACCGGATCCGGTCTCTCATGGGCAAGCCTTACTATTCCTTCTCGCAGGCGCTTAAGAACAAGGTGAAGAAGGCTGTGTCCAATGCTTCCGATTTTGATGTGATGCTTGCTGATGTGGCTCGTACCAAGGGCTGCCAGGGAGTAATATGCGGACATATCCATAGGCCGGAAGACAGGATTATCGAGGGAATAAGGTATCTGAATTCGGGAGACTGGGTAGAGACGATGTCCGCCCTTGTTGAAGACTTTGACGGAAACTGGAGCATAGTCTATTATAAGGATATGAGACCATGAGGTATGTGTTCATAGTGCAGGGTAGGGCGTGCGAGCGCTTCGGTCTTGGCGGGCTCCTCGAATTATGAGAAACCTTCGAACCGGACATGGGTTTTCTAAAATCGACCGTTTCTGCACATGAAATGATGGTAAGAGAGCAGGAAAATGTGTAAAAACCACGAAAAAAGTCAATAAAAGTTTGCATAGTAAGAAAAAAAGTGTACCTTTGCAATCCCAATTCGAAAGGAACTCACTTGAGACCCACGAAACGGCCACGGATTGATTCGTTAGCTCAGTAGGTAGAGCACAACACTTTTAATGTTGGGGTCTTGGGTTCGAGCCCCAAAC
>JAFYLU010000058.1 GCA_017550025.1 Bacteroidales bacterium
AACGGGATAAGACATGGCTAGACAACCAAAACAAGGGATAAAGACTACAAGTCAACAAATATCAGTTATAAGTTAAACCAGAGTCAACTTCTTTCAGAGATAGGCTCCGATCGGAGTCAACCTAAATCAGGAAATGACAAAGCGTTTGTTTTTTCAACGACTAAAATTTGGGATATTTTTGGGATATTCTTACCCTTGCGGAGACGAATGTTCAACCATAGTATTCGAAACCAAAAGGAGGCTTTAATATGAATATCCGACACAAGTGTTCATTCAAACTTTTCACATACGGAAAGAACAAAGATAAGCATCAGATCCGACTTAGAGTAACATTCAACTCACAAAGAATTGATCTCTCAACCGGATGCCAGATTTATGACCGCAAGTACTGGGACGACAAGTATGAATCTGTCCTTGACGGATACGAGGGCCACAAAGGCGAAAGCGCCATTTCCATAAACACCGAACTTCGCAACATCAAGACCCAGATGGAAACCGCCTTCAAGTATTTTGAGGCGAACGACGTAATCCCGACCCCGTCGCAACTTGTAGAAAAGTACGAGGAAAGGCTGAATGGCACCGTGCCAAGAAAACCGGAACCTGATCCAAAGAAGAAAGAGACCAAGCCAAAGGAGCCCGATCTCTTCAATGTCTTCGACGAGTTCGTTTTTGAATGTGGAGAAAAGAATGCCTGGACCAAAGCCACATTCCAGAAAATGGCAGCGTTCAGAAGAGACCTTTCTACATTCAAGAAGAAACTCAAGTTCTCCGACCTTACGGATAATTTAAGAGACGAGAAACAGCTCAAAACACCAAGAAAGCCAAAAGGAGAGAGAAAGAACTACGACATTGAGGATCTTGTCGGAATTAAAAATTCAACAATAGAAAAGAAGCTGGATTATCTCAAATGGTTTCTTAATTGGGCCACAGAGAAAGGATACAACAATAATAAGGCTTACAAAACCTTTAAGCCTACATTAAAGAAGACGCAGAAGAAGATAATCTACCTGAACAAGGAAGAGATGAAATCCATTCTTGCTCTTGAGCTAAAGGGTGAGGATGTGTACCTCGAGCCCATTCGTGACATATTCATGTTCTGCTGCTTTTCAAGCCTGCATTATTCTGACGCCTCATCTCTTAAATGGAACGACGTAAAAGAAGACCACATTGAGGTAACGACCATGAAGACAGCCGACAGCATTTCCATTGAAATAAACGAAATGACGCGCAGTCTTTTGAATAAGTACAGAGCCGTCCCAGGAAAGAAGAACGACCTCGTATTTCCTTTCTACACCAACCAGGCCATGAACAGGGACCTGAAAAAGCTTTGTAAGATGGCAAAGATTAACGAAGAAATAAGGATCACCACTTATCGAGGAAACGAGAGAATTGATGAAATTAAGCCAAAGTGGGAACTGATCGGCACCCATACCGGAAGAAAGACATTCATCGTCAATGCACTTTCAAGAGGAATTCCACCAAGCGTAGTTATGAAGTGGACCGGCCACAGTGACTACAAGTCAATGAAACCATACATCGACATCGTTGACGAGATCAAAGCCAGCGAGATGAATAAGATGAATTTCATGGATTAATTTCAGAAAAGTTTGGAGATACCTGAAAAGTCCGTATATCTGCGACATCATTTAGTATTAAAGCCGAAAGGCTTGTAAGGAAAAAGAAACTTATTAAGACAAACTATTCTCCAGATACTCAAAAATCAAATACACCAATGTATATGATTTTTCAGACATATCACCGCTACTTGCCATCTGCTGATGTATAAGCCTGGCTCTTTCTGTAGCCAGTTTCAACTTATCATCTTCCAATAATTTCTCCACCCAGACAGGATCTTTAAGATGTTTTTCACTCTTTAAAAGCTTCTTGAATGAAGATGAAGGCTGAGGGAAATAAGGTTTCAGATATGGAGCCAACTCACCTGCGACTCTTGGGAAGTCTCTTAAGTAGCTTGTATAATTTATAAAATGAAGAAGAAGCCAATATTCAAAAGAAGGCATGCTTGGACAAAGTATCACATTTCCTTTGGCTATTTCTTCTTTAAGTGATGCAACAAATTCTTCATGACGCTCCAGCAAGCCATCTCTATAAATCGCATCCATGTCATACACACAGAACACAACAGCATCTGCATTCTTTTCCAGAATGTCATGAACACGTAGCGGAAACTTCTTCACATAATCCGACTCATCACCAAAGTATCGAGGACGGATGTTGAATTTGTAGTCCGTCAGGTCGTTGATGTGAGTAAAATAATAACGTTCAGTATTCCTTCCGCCACTTACGACAAACGGAGCCAACGGATACATATCCCTTGTCCCGGTATCTGTTCCTGGAGTCTCATCCCCTTTCTCAAAATAAGGATGTACTTCGAAGTCTTTTAACGTCCTACTTCCCATTACCCATTGTCGCTCCAAAACGTTTATTACGGTATGCCTCTCTGATTGATGTCAGACGATTTACACCTCTGAAATCGGTCAGTTTATATAAATCTGTCACTCCTGTACCATCTTTTTCGGTAAACCAAATGGAGTCTTTTCGTATCAGATCGTTCACTAAATCCAGCAAACCGTCATTGTGAGTCGCTATGAGCACCTGACTTCTTGACTTCGTCTTCAGATATTCATACAAGATCTTCTCCAGAAGTTTAGGATGCAACGATGTTTCTATCTCATCAATAGGAAGGAAGGCTCCATCCTGAATTGCGTTATATAATGCCGTTTCAATACCAAAGGTCCTCAAAGTACCGACCGACTCTTCATTAGTACTGAACTGATAAGTCTTTCTGCCACTTTCCGCCTCCACGGTATGCTCAAAAGTAGTCTTGATACGCCTTAATGTTCTTTCAGCCTTGATTCTTTCTTTTTCTTCATTTGGAATTCTATCATTCTCAAGAACATACCTCAAGCCCTCTTCTGAAAGAGTTCTGGTAATCGTATCCGAATCGATGTTTGTTATATTGAAGTCTGCCTCCTTTAGAAAATCAAGGATGTAATTGACCAGACCTTTATCAATGGATGTTCTGGATTGAGCATAACTTGTCAAGTCAGTCTGAGGAGAAATCATTGTCATCACCTGTCTACGCATCCAATTCTTCGCAGCATCAATCAAAGGCATGTTTGCATTAGCCTTATCTCTGGCTACAAAGAAGGACATATTATTCAAGCATTCTACAGTAATCTTTTCCTGGACTACTTGTGATACCTTATCTCCCTTTTTTGTATTAAACTCAATTTCAGACTGACCGTCACGAAGTCTTCTTTCAAAAAGCATGGTCGGCTGGGCACTCTTATAGCATACCAGTTTTTCAAAATACACCTGTTTTGTATCAAGTTCCAACTGATAACAATACTTCATTTCATCCACATAGAAGACCAGAGTAAATTTGGACGGCTCTGCATAAGATGTGGAGTCCAGTCTGAATGGTCTTACGTATGTACCACTATCAGGAGTTACAGGAATATAAGACCAGAAATACCCCAAAAAGTCAAATGCAGTAAGAAGATTTGACTTACCCGAGGCATTGTATCCATATACGATAGCACAACGTAAAAGTCTGGTACTGTCATTGATTTTCACTACCTGATAGTCTTCTGCAAAAGTATCACCGGATGCTTCAAAGTTAAAGACCACCTCGTTTTTGAAGGACATGAAGTTCTGAATTCTTAATTCTTGTATCATATGGCGTACTTGTATTTTTGCAAAAGTATAAATAAAAAAATAGATTTACGTACTTTTATTTTCAAATATTGCAAATTTTATGCAAATTTCCAGCAGAAAAGACTATAAAGCTTTTATCCGTGACAAATGACAAAGAGCGGGCCGGAGTCGGGTGACTTCGGTCCGCTTTTGCTGTATAGTTCGGTTTCAGATCCCCGGACGGACCGGGGATTGAGGTTTAAGATTATTCTGAATAGCCGGTCCAGTCTACGTCAATGACAAACATAGTATCTGAGGCATCGCTGGTTTGAGTATCGTTGGCCTCATAATTCTGGTTAGTAATCACAACTACGAAATCACCAGCAACATTCATATTAAATGTAGATACATTAACTACGTGCTGAGCCGCCTCTGCTTCAACGTGAGTCTCCGACTTCAGCACTGCTCCTTCAGAATTCTTGATTTCTACAAGATACTGACTACCAACCTTTGTTGAAGCACGTGACCATGTAATTGTCAAGGTTCCACATCCTCCTGACAGTACAGGACTTGTAAGTGTACCACCTATATTAAGTTTAGGTCTGCATGGAGCATCTGCATAATCAGGATACTTTGATGATGAGAGTTTATTCACTACCGCCGTAGATGAATACCAGCCATTTGTTGTAGTATATGTTTTAGATTTATCCGTTCCAAGCTCGCCACCATTGATAGTCTCAAGGTCAGCAGAACCACCGCCTGTCACTACAGGAGGGGTGTCAGATGCACCTGCCTGAACGATGGTATAAGTCATCATCATACCACCTGTCTCCATAGGAGGCATAATGATTACCTTGCCGGTTCTCTCTTCTGTTGATGTATTTTCCTCTACGGAGAGTACCACAGTCTCTGTCCTTACGGCTTTGGTCTCTACATGCTTGATCCACAGGTTGCCCGGATCGACCATTAATCCCCATCCTGAAATATTGGTAGTAACAGGAACTTCCACAGTACCACCTGCAGCAGGTACCTTAGCTGCGAATGCAGTCTCATCAACTGAGAAAACGCCTTCCTCGCAAGAGAAGATACGAGCCGCTGTAGAACCGTCGCTCTTCACTGCCATCAGATATACCTTGCCGTCTGTCATCGGATCAGGAACTGTGATGGTAAGAGATCCTTTTGAAGCATTGATCATCATGACTGAAGCCTCATATCCTTTTGTTCCGAAAGCATCCACCACTGTGTTCTCGTCAGCACCCGATACGGTAAAATCAACGAAAGCCATCTGACCAGGAGAAGCAATGACATCAGTGCTTGTTACATTGATTACAAACTGCTGAGTCTTAGGAATCTCAATCTGCGTACCGTCTGAAAGAACGAAGAGTACGGATGCAGGACCGTCAATTACCTGCTTGAACACTACATCATCAGATGCACCTGCATTACCGATGATCTCCCAAGTCAGACCCTCGTTGTATGAGATCTCGAAGTTTCCTTCGCTGATGCGGATCTGAGGAGTTGCGATATGAGCGGTAGCAGGAATCTTCTTGCCTTCGGCGTCAGTCAGATACTCGCCGTCCACAGTCCAGTAGTACTGACCATCCGAGTCAAGCTTGACACTGATCTGAGGAGTGTGTCCGTCAGCACCGTTTGCTCCATTTGTTCCGTTTGTACCGTCAGTTCCATCAACACCGTTCTTGCCGTTGTAGATGGTTATTGTACCTGACTTCGAGAATGTGACGGTGTATCCGCTGCCGTCAGAAAGCGGGGTCACAGATGTAATCTGGTCAGAGTTCTTGAGGGCATCAACAACAGTCACAAGGCCGCTGATATTGGTGTTGATATCTTTGACAATCCGTTGAAGTTCTGCGATATCTGCCTCGGCCTGATCCATACGTGTCTGGAGGTCAGAGTCATCATAACATCCTGTGAATGTCATCATCGCCGCTATTGCTACGGCTAATGATCTTGTTAAAAAGTTTTGTTTCATTGTTTTGTGTATTTAGTGGTTAAACAATTACCATGATTTTTTCCATTTGTTGTAGCCGGAAGGCGTGTTTGATAGTTGCTGGAAATCCAGCATGTATGGGTTATTCCACCCTAAGAAGTCCATCAAGAAATTCTGCAACAGGCAGCCTGCTCCTTCATATTCATCCTGAGTATTCGACCTTACATCATAATGAACAGACATGTTGTTCTGACGGAGTCCAGCTTCAAGCCATTGTTGAACAGAATCTGAATCGACATTCGGATTATCGCTCTTTGTATAAGGACGTCCCATCACGCAACAATATCGTTTGCTGTTAAGTCCGGCGATCGGTTTTCTTATATGCTCGGTCGAGACACCTGTACCTCCAGGATTATAAGGGTCCACGACCTGATAAATCTGTTCTACATATCCAGACCATGCATAGTCGATATATTTACCGACCTCAATGCCTCCGCATGCCGCAACATCCCAGAAATCCGCAGTCGGTTCCTCATAATCCACAAGGGTCAGCAGTTTGTAGTTGCCAAGTGCTTCACGAAGAGCCTTGATCAGCTTTGGATAAGAGGTCTTGTTCACCTGAGGCATTCCATCAGTTCCATATCCGGAGTTCCTGTCCCACAGATTCACACCGTCAAATCCGAACTCATTCACATAGTACATCACCTGTGAGACAAAGTCTGCGATCTGCTCGTCAGTCATATTGCAGAAACCTATGCCCTTGCCGCCGCCTTCAATGCACAGGCACACTTTTCTACCTGTCTCCTGCACAGGACGGATATATTCATTGTAATTGTCAATCAGGTAACGCATATCCGAAGACAAAGTCAGAAGCACTCTGCCCGACTCTTCATCATATCCCACAGAGGTCTTGCGGAGATTGACAATATTTCCAACACCCGCCTTCCAGTTGCCTGCAGGATCGAGAAAATCCATCTTGTTGATATAATGAGATGTAGCCAATCTCGGATCGAACTCGGATGTATTGATATAGAATATCATGAACAGTTCAGACCCGTCATGCAGAGGTGCCAGAGTCTCGTATGGCTCACGCACAGTGACATCAATATAAATGGTACTGCTGCTGGAATCAGATGTCGGCGACACCAGGGTCACAGGCAGAAGGTATCTGCCGCACTCAAGTACATTCCCCATCTTATTGACCGAAAATATCTTGATCTGGCGTGCCTCACTCTTGACCAGGCCTTCACGGAACTCGAATGCTCCGCCACCGATGAACTCATAGAAACTCGCCGGAAGTTCCTGATATTCCACACCTGCGGCAGCGGAATATGACTGGACGAGAGAAGGCTCGGCCTGAAGCATCATAGTCAGCGTGGCATCGAGAGGCTTGCCGGCAACCACATACAGGTCTTCGGTGTACATTCCCTCTCCCTTGAGCATCTCCAGAGAGACAAGGTCTCCTGCAGTCCTGCCCGAGTGCAGGCCTACGCTTGCAGGTGCTGCAAGCACGTCAGGATCAAGCTGATCACCTCTGTCTATGCCTATCTGCTCCTTAGTGCAGGCCACAAGGGCCAGAAGCGTGATCATCATATATATCTTCTTCATAACTATTCCTCCTCTTTATTTATCTCAGGAATCTCAATGCCTGACGGCCAGATGATGTCGGTCTCGGCCACTCCATCATTACCATATTGCGAGTGGTCCTTGATGACATTGCCTTTGCCTTCGTTGAACTTCCAATATCCTATGAGCGTAGGATCTTCCTGAGGATTCTCGATGCGGTACATATTCTCCCATATCTGATCAGGGGTCCTCGCCACGCTCCATACTCTCGCCTCAGCAATCTTTCCCTGCAGCGGACGGTAGTCATTGTAGGACTTTCCTATGAAGAACTGGTACGCTTCAGCGGCTCCCTGTGCCCTCTGAGCCAGGTTGATTCCGTCTGTCGCTCCACCCATCTCAGTAGCCTCGCTCTGGATACGTCCGTCAACATATACCCTGACAGTACGGCTGTCGTAGTCGTATGTGGCAGCGACATGATACCATCTGCCTTCATACAGTTTCTTGGATGCATCCGATGCCGGGAATTTTCCGAAATCGGTACCACCGCCGCTTCCGTCAAACTGGATCTGCTGACGCTCGAAGTTGGCATCTCCTATACGAAGGAGGCAGTACTGCTCCACTCCCATCACACTTGAGATGTTGCAAGTACCGAAAGTATTGTCAAGGTCAAACCTGTCAATGAATATCAGAGCCTCGTATGTAAGGCCTGTCAATCCGTTGAAAGCATCGCTCTGCGGACCTGGCTGGTCGAGTGTCGGGAAGTTGATCCAGTTGTCAGTCAACTGGGCAGCAACGGTAATGGCAGAGGAACGACGCACAAGATAATATGCGACCGACGCCGCCTGCATGAGTTCCATGTTTGCCGAGCTTAACTTTACCGGCAACAGATATGTATGGTCTATTTCCATAGCACCGGTCTGTTCCTCTCCGTCACCCATCAGGCCCTTGAACCTGACAGATGCACTTTCAGACATTGTCCTTCCTGCCTCTATCTTCAGATCGACAGACGGGAACTCATAGTATTTTGCCGGAAGCATCTCGTATGCGGTTCCGTAACGGGCGTTATATTCTCCCACGAGTGCTTCATCCACCGACATGGTGAAATCTGCGTCAGTTTCTGACGGATAGGACAGCAGGACTGAAAGTTCCTTGGTAAACTCCGGAATGTTGTTGCCGAATGTCGCCGTCTGGGTGCTGCTGTGTGAACTCACATCCAGATAGGCTGAGTTGGCGAACTTGTATCCGTCGGCACTGTAACGGTCACAGGAGAACAGGGCCAGGATTGCTGTCAATATTATTATTGTTCTTTTCATAAATTCTGATTTTTAGATCCTCACGTCGCCCTTCGGGCTCCTCAGGATGACAGGTTAACGTGAAGGATTCAATGTCTGGATGGCTGTGCGAACTGCGACGTAGTTGCCGTCAAAATGGTAATAGTCCTTTTCAATGTCGTAAACCGCCAGACCGCCGAGGTCGCCGTATATCACGACTCTTCCTGTCATCTCTGTCAAGGCATCCACCTTGGCTTTCGATTCTGTTTCAAGGACTGCTCCCACCTTTGCCGAAAGAAGCAGTCTATCCTTTGGCAAGGCACATTTCTCCAACGACTCATATACTGCGATATTGATGTTATGTGCCTTGTCATAGTCTATGCAGTTCAGCACATAGTAGTCAATGACATCACGCTTGTCTGCCGGGATTGCCATAGGATTGCCCTCAAACACCAGAAGCTGTCCCTCTGACTTTGCAGACACAAGCCTGTCGATCATGGCGGAAATGGCAGCAGTATGTTCCTGATCACCGAACTTGTATGAAGCAGTGAACGAGAAACCGTCCAGTCCGTTTGCCTTGACCGATGATATGGCAGCCTCTGCTGCGCCGAAGTCTGCGATATGATACAGCACCTTTGTGCCGAATGACTGCACCCATGCAAGGTCTTCAGCATCATGCTGCGAGAAGGCAGCTGCATTGGTCAGGGTCACTATGTCAAGCGAGTCAGGGAGACTACGGAGGAAATGCTTTTCATTTGTCACTTTCTCCGGAGAGTTCTCCAGACGGGCGTATATGATGGAATGGTCTCTTTCCTTATATTCCCTCACGGATGCCTTGTATTCCTCCCAGAGCTGAGGAGACTCCTGCCAAGGATATCTCACCACCGGTTCCAACGGCTCTGTCTGAGTCCAGTCGGAACATGAAACTATTGCTGCTGCAGCAATCGCTGTAAGTATCAATTTCTTCATGGCATTCATCAATTATACTGTTTAACATCCCACCAGACTCTTGTTCCCATGCCGTCACCGGTCTTTGTCCCCTGAGTCTCGGAGTTCAGAGTCGATATGGCTTCCTGCAGGTTTGCACTGTTCATCTGATATTCCTCCACGGGATAAGTAAGCCTGCGTGCATGGTGTTCCAGATCCACTGTTCCGCCACTCTTGTCCTGAGGGGCCGGAAGCAGACGAGGATAGCCCGTACGTCTGTATTCAGACCATGCCTCCACGCCGAGCGGGAAGATTGCAATCCACTTCTGCGTGATGATCTTCTCCAGATTCACCTCTGAATCAGCACCTGTCTGCCATGCCACTGTGACATCACTCTGACGCATAGACATGCTATAGCCTCCAAGAGGGTCAACATAGACAGCCGGCTTGCTTTCTGTGTCTGCGATATATTCCGCGGCACCGGACGCTCCCTTTTCTTCAAACGAAAGCGCAATGCCCTGTTCGTACAGTTCTCGTGCAGCCTCTTCGCTTCCCCAGCGGAGTTCATACTCAGCCATAAGGAAACTGACTTCGGCAGCATTGAGCCACAGATAAGGAGTGTCTGTAGTCACGACCATATTGGAATAACTGCTTACGGCAGCGGTCTTGCTGGACACGTCGGAACCGATGCGGATACCGGCATAGTTGCCGTCTGCATTGGTAAGGAACATCTTTTCCCTGCGAGGATCGTTGTAGCCGTTCATGTAGTTTATGATGTCCGCTCCCACGCGATGGTCAGCCCAGTCATTATATATAAGTGCGGTACGGTTCTCTGTCGCATGCATGTATGCATTGTCAGCATTTGCTGTAATCACTCCTGACGATATGGCCTCCTCTGCCTTTGCCTTTGAAATTTCTGGCTTCACATAGCTCAGACGCATTGCCATACGAAGTTTCAGCGAGTTGGCATATTTGAGCCACTGGGAGATGTTGCCATAATATACATAGTCATAACTGCTCCATGCAGATGCTGCAAGGCCTGTATTCTCCGAGAACACATTGATGGCAGCATCAAGTTCCTCGAACATCTTCATATAGACTTCCTCCTGACTGTCATACTTGACATAGATGGACTCGTTTGCAACAGCATCAGAATAAGGTATAGGTCCGTATGAATCGGTCATCCTGTGCATGATAGCCACCCTGAGCAGGTTCGCAAACGCATTTGCCACTTCATCATCTGTAGCAGTCACGATACCTCTGTATGGTGCATAAGTGTCTGTGATCACATTGGCAAACGGCCATTTTCTCCAGTCTGCAGAAGGATTGAAGGTCTCGAAGCGGGTGAGCCATGTGTCAACGGTAGAGCCGATGTAGCCCCCGAACGGACCACCTGAAAGGCTCTCGTTGAACTGATACATATGCTCCTGAACCGGTACTACAAGATTCTGGAGGTTCAGTACCTTGGTACCTGTACGATAGTTGTTCACCTCCATCTGTTCACCTGTCACCTGATTGGGATTGGTGTTCATCTCCAGGAAGCCTGCTGTGCAGGATGTTGTGAGGACTATCGAAAACAATATCATTATCTTCTTCATATCTGTCCCTCCTAAAAATCAAGTTTTACATTGAAACCGAGACTTCTGAGCGAAGGCATCATGAAGTAGTCGATTCCCTGATAGTTGTTCCCGGTGGATGCCACT
>JAFYLU010000005.1 GCA_017550025.1 Bacteroidales bacterium
CTTAGTTCGCAGAGGAAATTGTTATATTATCATATCACCGCTATCACCGATAGTGGGGTATCCTCACGCACTTATGAGAAGTCATGATGCCACCGGAGGTGCACAGATAGTATGTAATCTTGATTTATAGAGGAAATATAACTAAAATCGTCAAATGCCCGCGCTTAATAGGTAAATTGAACTCTAATTGTCGAAAATATGTTAAAATAGTATCATATATTATCTAAAAATGTATATTTGCTGAAAAAAACAGGTAATGTCGAAACTGCCATGACAAAGGTATTTACAGAGATAACAAGGCTTTCTGAGAAGGATTGCTTCCATATTGTGGAGCGTCATAAGACGGAATTCACCTATCCGCTTCATCAGCATAAGGAGTTTGAGCTCAATTTCATAGAGAGGGGCAATGGAGTAAGACGCATAGTGGGCGACAGCGTGGAGGAAATCGGGGAATTCGACCTCGTTCTCTTGGGCGGAGAGGATCTCGAGCATGTGTGGGAGCAGGGCAGGTGCGTTTCGAAGAGCATCAGGGAAATCACAATACATTTTTCCGGAGACATATTCGGCAGTGATCTTCTATCCAAGAATCAGTTTGCTTCCATAAGGAGGATGCTCGAAGATGCGGAGCACGGCCTCGCCTTTCCTATGTCTTCCATAATGAAGGTATATTCCATGCTGGATAATATCGCAAACGAGCAGGAGAGGTTCATCCAGTTCCTCAAATTCATGTATATCCTGTATGAACTGTCTGTTTCTGAAGGAGTCAGAGTCCTGGCTTCCAGCTCGTTCGCACATCCCGAAAGGGTTGTTGAGAGCCGTCGTGTACAGAAGGTGAAGCAATATATAAACGACCATTATGCGGAGCCCCTGAAGCTGTCGGATGTAGCTGCCCTTGTGGGCATGAGTCCGGTGTCTTTCAGCCGTTTCTTCCATCACAGGACGGGTCGTACGTTATCTGATTACATCGTTGATATCCGCCTCGGATATGCTGCCAGAATGCTGGTCGATTCGTCGAAGAACATCTCGGAGATATGCTATGAATGCGGATTCAACAATCTCTCTAATTTCAACCGCACATTCAAGGCGAAGAGGAATTATACTCCGCGCGATTTCAGGGCAATGTTCAAGAAAAACAAGGTAATTGTTTAAAAAGTATCACAAATGGATAAATATGTATTTGGATGACTTTCGACATATCGTTAAATTTGCGTTAACATAATTGATAGCGCTACAATTCTGATGAAACTGACCAAGGTCATCCTGGTCCTGACAGCCGCAGCCCTCATGCTGTTTGCCGCGTGTCAGGACAGTAAACCGTCTTTTGCTCATGTAAAGGACGGGAAATTCGTGTGTCAGGACTATCCTTCACATTTCTTGGGAACAAATTTCTGGTATGGTGCCATTCTGGGCAGCGAAGGCCGCGGGGGAGACCGTGCGCGCCTCGAGGCTGAACTCGATACTCTCAAGGCTCTTGGCCTGACCAATCTCCGCATTCTTGTGGGCGGTGATGGCCCTGACGGCATTCCTACCCGCGTGTCTCCGACTCTTCAGGTTGAACCGGGAGTATATAATGATACGATCTTCCGTGGCCTTGACTATCTTCTTGCGGAAATGGCTGAGAGGAACATGAAGGCTGTGCTCTATATCAACAATTCCTGGGAATGGTCCGGAGGATACGGAATGTATCTCGAATGGGCCGGTGCGGGCAAGGCCCTCATCCCTGCAATCGCAGGTTACGTGCCTTTCATGGAGTCGGTGTCGCATTTCGTGACCAATGAAAAGGCGAAGGAACTTTTCTACAATCATGTCAGACATGTGGTAAGCCGCACCAACACCGTGACAGGCAAGGCATACAGGGATGACCCTGCAATCTTCTCATGGCAGATAGGCAATGAACCGCGCTGCTTCAGGGCTGATTCTGCGGGACAGTCTGCATTCGTGGACTTCATGTGGGAGACCGCGTCACTTATCAAGTCTCTGGATTCCAATCATATGGTATCTTCCGGAAGCGAGGGTTACTACGGATGTGAGGCTGACATGGATCTTTTCGAAAGAATACACTCATGTCCGGATATCAACTACATGAACATTCATATCTGGCCTTATAACTGGGGCTGGGTGCGTGAAAATACATTGGACGTGAATCTTCCTGCTGCCATAGAGAAGACCGACAGATATATCGACGCACATCTTGAGGTTGCTGCAAGATATGGAAAGCCTGTAGTGCTTGAAGAGTTCGGTTTCCCTCGTGACGGCTTCCTTTTTGCTAAAGGCACACCAACCGCATCCCGTGATGAATATTACAGACATGTTTTCGGACGTGTGGTCAGGTCGGCAGAGGAGGGAGGACTTTTTGCAGGACTGAACTTCTGGGGCTGGGGAGGTCTGGCAGGTCAGTCGGAGACCAACCTGTACTGGCAGCCTGGCGATGACTATTGCGGTGATCCGGCGCAGGAGCAGCAGGGACTCAATTCGGTATATCTGTCTGACCGGTCTACGGTGGCGGTAATCGAAGAAGCGTCACGGGCCATGGATAAGTTCTTTGAAGATTGAAAACCACTAAATACGATTACATAATTAATATGTATATTTTTTAATAACCAATCATCCCTAACGGGAAACACCTAATTAATCCTATCACTATGAAAAGGAAAAAGCTAACTCATCTGTTCGGATTGGTAGCTGTGATGCTTCTGATCTCCGGACAAACTTTCGCCCAGAACCTGCATGTACAGGGTAAGGTTCTGGATGAACTTGGGGAGGGTTTGATTGGAGTCGGTGTGATCATTCAAGGCACACTTGACGGTACAGTCACAGATGCGGACGGAAATTATTCTCTCTCGTCCGTTCCTCAGGGTGCTACGCTTGAATTTTCTTGCGTAGGTTACAAGACGCAGCAGGTAAAGGTTACCGGACAGCGCCTTGACATTACAATGGCTCCGGATTCGAAACTTATCGATGAGTCCGTCGTAGTCGCTTATGGTTCGCAGAATAAGGTGACCATTACAGGTGCGGTGACCGCCGTGGGCGGCGATGCTCTCCTGAAATCACCGGTAGCTAACGTTGCGAACTCACTTCAGGGTAATCTCCCTGGTGTATCGGCAGTCCAGCCTTCAGGTATGCCTGGTGCTGACGAGCCAGTAATCAGAATCCGTGGTGTCGGATCTTTGAACAGTGCCGAGCCTCTCGTGCTGGTCGACGGTGTTGAGCGTCCGTTCTCGCAGCTCGACCCTAACGAAATCGAGAGTATCTCTGTTCTCAAGGATGCTTCTGCAACAGCCGTATTCGGTGTTCGCGGTGCCAATGGTGTCATCCTCGTCACTACAAAGCGCGGTGAGGTCGGAAAGGCTTCGGTGTCAGCTTCTGTGAGCGCGGCTATGCAGACCATCGCACAGTTCATCGACTTTGCAGATTCATATACTTATGGTCAGATGTATAATTATACACAGATCACTGACGCAAAGTCTATGCTCGAGTGGCCTGGTACAGTCAAGATTGAGGACTATACTCCTTATGCGGGTGTTGTCAAGTTCAATCAGGAAGTTATGGAGCATTTCCGTACAGGTGACATGCCTACAACATTCCCTAACACAGACTGGATCGATTATATCATGAACGATCAGGCATGGCAGGAGCAGGCAAATGTGAACGTATCGGGAGGTACTGAAAAGGTACGCTACTTCGTTTCTGCCGGTTTCCTCAACCAGAACTCTCTGTTCAAGACTTTCTCAAACAACAAGAACGAGACATTCGACTATCAGCGTCTTAACTACCGTGCAAACCTCGATATCGACATCTCGAAATACAGCCAGCTCTCCCTCACCCTCGGCGGACGTATGCAGGACCGCAATACAATGGGTCGTGGTGAAGGTTTCCTCTTCCGTTATCTGCAGGGTGCTACACCTTATGCCGGAATCGGAGTTGACGAAGAAGGCCGTCACATCATTTCAGACCCTAACATCGTAGGTGCTTACGACCGTGATGCCCTTTCCAACTATTATAACCTCGGTTATGAGAATCAGAGTACGAATGCCCTTAACTTCGATATCCAGTACAAGCTCGACATGAGCTTCCTTACAAAAGGTCTGGACTTCAAGGCAAAGGCATCATACAACTCTGAATATACAGCCCAGAAATATCGTCAGAACGGTTTTGGTACTGGTCTTACCTATGTTGCTACAATCGTAGACGGCAAGGAAGTTCTCCGCAAGGAAAACGTTACATGGCCGATTCCTTACAGCGAAGGAAAATGGGGTAACCGCAACTGGTATGCTGAGGCAAGCCTTAACTATGCACGCAGATTCGGCAAGCATAATGTAGGTGCCCTCCTCCTCTATAACCAGAGCAAGACTTATTATCCATGGGATTCTTCGGACAGTCTCTATCAGTCTATCCCTAAAGGTTATGTAGGTCTGGTAGGTCGTGTGACATACGATTATGACACCAAGTATCTCCTTGACTTCAATATCGGATACAACGGCTCTGAAAACTTCGCACCAGGCAAGCGTTACGGTACCTTCCCTTCTGTTTCGGTAGGTTGGATTCCATCACAGGAAAAATGGTGGGCTCCGGTGAAGAATGTCATTAGCTACCTGAAATTCCGCGGATCTTATGGTCTCGTAGGTAACGACAATACTAACGGTGCACGATTCCTCTATCTGCCTGGTACATGGCAGTTCTTCCAGGGTCATATGGGATGGAACCCTCAGACCCAGGGTGCGAACTTCGGTACAAGCGGAAACTGGCTCCAGGGTGTAAGAGAGCTTACCGCAGGTAATCCTAATGTTACCTGGGAGAAGGCAACCAAGATCAATGTCGGTATTGATGCAGGATTCTTCAAGGATCAGCTCCATGCTTATGTTGATTTCTTCTGGGAAGATCGTAAGGATATCCTCGTTTCTAACGCATCCACTCTTCCTGCAGTTACTTCACTTCCTGCAAACTATGTGAACGAAGGCCGCGTGAAGAACCATGGTTTCGAGGTTACCCTTAACTGGGAGCAGAAGTTCGGAGACTTCCGCTATTCGATCTCTCCAAACTTCGCGTTTGCAAGAAACCAGGTCATCGAGATGCTCGAGGTGAAGCCTATGTATGACTACCTGAGCCGTACAGGTCTCCCTGTAGGACAGCGTTTCGGATACGACCTCTTCGAATTCTACCAGCCAGGTACAGAAGAGCGTTATTTCGAGAAGTATGGTAAGGAAATGCCGGACCAGAATGTCCAGCTCAAGTATGGTGACTGTGTGTATGTAGACCTGAATGATGACGATATCATCGACCAGAACGACCAGAAGCCTCTCGGCTATACAGATGTTCCAGAAATCACTTATTCATTGAACTTCAACTTCCAGTGGAAGGGTCTTGATTTCACAATGCTGTGGATCGGTGCAGACCATGTAAGCCGTCAGCTGAACGGATATTTCCGTGACCAGTTCGGTTCTACAAACACTTCTGCACTCACACAGTGGGTTGCTGACAACTCATGGACAGAGGACAATACTGATGCAATACTCCCTCGTATCTCATTCACCAACCGTGTTCACAACAACCGTGACTCACAGGCATGGGTGGTGGATTCGAAGTATGTCCGTCTCAAGAATGTCGAGCTCGGTTATACATTCACTCCTAAGAAGGGTTCATTCTTTAATTATATAAGAGTGTACGCTTCTGGAAACAACCTTCTCACTTTCGCGGACTTCAAGGGTAATGACCCAGAGGCTCCGGGTTCAGGACTTGACTATGGTATGCGTTATCCGATGACCCGTCTTTTCAACATCGGTGCACAGATTAACTTCTAATCACTTTACGAAATGAAAAAGATATTGAATAAAATACTTGTTCTGGGAATCTGTGCAGGATTTTTCAGCACTGCCTGTGTTGAGAAGTTCGCTGTCGGAGACGCCTTTCTGGAGAAGGCCCCGGGCGTAGACGTCAATATTGATACGGTATTCTCAAGTGCAGAATATACCCGTAACTTCCTTTGGAGCGCCTACGGACAGCTTTACTGTATATATACTTCCGGAAATATGATGAATGGTGCGCCGATCGACGCCCTTTCTGACTCTTATCACTGCTATTGCTCATGGGGTGGACCTATCCAGAGCTATTATCCGGGTGGTCTTACCGAAGATGCCCAGGACACTGATAACGGAAACTTCCAGGGTAAATTCTCTTATTCGACAAAGAACCCGAGTGATGATGCATCTCAGAATGCAAACGGACGTGTTTCCATCTATGAGACAGTACGTAAGTGCTGGCAGATCATCGAGAACATCGACAGAGTTCCTGACATGACTGATGACGAGAAGAGCCGTCTTAAGGGAGAGGCCTACACAATCATGGCCAGCCGTTATTTCGACGCATTCCGTAACTTCGGAGGTCTTTGTCTTGCAAAGAAGGCTTATGCGGTAGGTGAAAATTTCGAAGGAGGACGCGCCACAGCAATGCAGACTGTGGAATTCATCGACTCGCTCATCGTTTGTGCTATCGAGGAGCCGGGCTTCATCTGGAATCTTCCGAATGCGGATCAGGCGCAGTGGTCCGGCCGTCTTACAAGAGCTTCTGCACGCGCCCTTCGCGCAAAGCTTTGGATGCATGCAGCTTCTCCGCTCTTTAATAATAAGGCGGCTTACGAGCAGTATTCTCCAGGTAAGGTTACAGAGTTCACAAATATCGAGCATGTATGGTTCGGCAAGGAGGATCCTACCCTTTGGAACCGTTGTCTCAAGGCTTGCGAGGAATTCTTCCAGGACAATGAAGCTAACGGCAATTATTATCAGCTGATCCAGCCTGTGACTCAGGACGAGGCAGGTTACCGTATGGCTTTCCGTAATGCCTACAGATATCGTAATGACGAGACCAATCATGAGAAGCTTTTCGATGCTCACCCTACACAGTGGATGTCAAGTTCCGGAACAAACGGTGTAATCGAGAACAATGGCTGGGGCTGGGGCTGGGCCGGCTTCGCGCTTGACTGTATGCGTCAGGGTGGTGCGGTTCCTACCAATGAGCTTGTGGAGTGCTTTGGTATGCAGGACGGCCGCAACTTCCCTTATGAAAATCTTTATGGTGCAGGCAATAATCCGGACGGTATAGATATCTTCAAGGACCGTGACCCTCGTCTGTATGAGACAGTGCTCGTTCCAAGAGAGTCTTTCCCATTCAATGTAGTGGGTGACTATAACGGATTCCAGTATATCGATACATGGGTTGGTGGCTCTATGGACAAGGATGCCGGTAACTTTGGTAACCTTGCTGATGATGCGCATACTTACTACAGAAAGTTCAAGTGGTTCCTTGATTATTCAGGTGGTAAGATGGATGACAAGTTCATCGGTATCTCATATATCCGCCTTGCCGAGATGTATCTCATCTATGCAGAAGCTCTTGCAGAGACAGGTAACCTTAAGGGTGCTCTTGACCAGATTCACGTGGTACGTAGTCGTGTAGGTCTGGGCCGTCTCGAGGACATGAATCCTGGCCTTAACCTTACTACCAACAAGGAGAACCTCATCAATGAGATCCTCCGTGAGCGTAACTGCGAGATCGGTGCAGAGTGTGGTGACCGTCTTTATGATATGGTTCGTCGCAAGAGACAGGACCTCTTCCAGAAGACTCTTCACGAGATCAGAGTTTATCGCCTTGACGAGAACGGTAACCGTATGGAGGGTGATGACCTTCGTTGGGATCCGTCAACTCCTTGGCCTAAGTTTGAATACGAGGAGCATGCAATCGAGATCGGTAAGCGTCACTGGTGGAATACTGACGAATATAAAGGTCAGGGCAAGTGGTCTAACAAGTGGTATCTTGACCCGGTTTCACGTATTGAGATCCAGAAGGGTTACGGTCTTACTCAGAATCCTGGTTGGTAACAATTAGAACTTATCATTATGAAATTACGTAATATACTTATATTTAGCCTGTTAGGATTCTGCTTCGCTCCTATTACAGCTAATGCTCAAGTGGAACTTGCCGACAAGAAGTCGCAGGTGGTTGATTTGGGCTACGGTGTCGAGAGCTCGGAATTCCTTACGACAGCGGCGACTTATACCATCACCGCTGAAGAGCTCAGCCGTACTTCGGCAATCAGCCTTGCTGATGCGCTCTATGGCAGACTGTTGGGTCTTACAGCAGTTCAGAATACAGGTTTCAAGGGTGAAGAAGGAAGAGGTGCTTCCTTTAATATCCGCGGACTTCAGACCAGCGGTGAGCAGGATATCCTTATCCTCGTCGATGGAATAGAACGTCCTATAGACAGACTCACTGTTGAGGAAGTTGAAAGCGTGACTGTCCTCAAGGATGCTGCAGCTGTCGCTCTGTATGGACATGAGGCTGTGAACGGTGTCCTCCTCGTGAAGACAAAGCGTGGAGCTGCCGACAGCGGAAATCATATCAAGGTAGGTGCTTCTCACAAGCTCCAGTTCGATCCGGATTATGCTCCTATGGTAAGTGCGTATGATTATGCCAACGCACTTAACACTGCAAGAGCAAACGACGGCAACTCTCCTGCCTATACTCAGGCTGAACTTGACAAGTTCCTTGACGGAAGCGACCCTTATGTCTATCCTAATGTAAACTGGAAGGACGAGGTCTTCAAGAATACAGCTAATGAGACAAATGCATTCATCTCAATGTACGGCGGTACAAACAATGTACAGTACTACTCTTTGGTTGACTATACTGATGCCCGTGGACTTTATGCCAACCCTGATCAGGGAGACTGGAATTCACAGCTCAAGTATTCAAAGGCGAACATCCGTACGAATGTGGATTTCCAGGTGTCGAAGACCACAAGAGTAAAGACTGACATCCTCGCTATCTTCATGGAGACCAACGGTGTTCCTAACATCAACTCCAATGATGCATGGTGGCATCTTTACAAGGTTCCGGCATTGGCATTCCCTATCAAGACCCAGCAGGGAACATGGGGAGGAAGCCAGACATACGGAGACTTTAACCTCCTTGCCAAGACACAGGGTGCCGGCTACTCGAAGACTCATCAGCGTCAGATCTGGGCAGACATCACTCTGGAACAGGATCTTGACTTCATCTTCAAGGGACTTCAGTTCTATGTGGGCGGATCGTATGACAATGCTTCAAACACTATCGAGAACCGTACAAAGGGTTATCAGTATGGATGGAACTATTATGACCCGGCTACCGGTGAACAGAAGGAGACTGTGATGGGTACTGTCGAGGACAAGCTCGTATTCAACTACTGGGTGGATTCACAGTGGAGAAGCGGAACCATCAAGACAGGTTTCAAGTATGCAAAGCAGTTCAGGAACGGTGACAACCTTTCAGCTAACCTCAACTATAATATGAAGAATGAGGTCCGTGACGGAAGAAGCAACACATGGTATCGCCAGAATGTTGCCCTTGCCGCTCATTACGACCATGCTGACAAGTTCATGGCAGACCTCGTGCTCGCAGGAAACGGATCGAACCGTTCATACCCTGCAAAGTGGGCGTTCTCTCCTACATTGGCACTCGGATGGATCTATGCAAACAATCCTGAAACAGGCCTCTACGGTAAACTTCGTGCTTCAGCCGGTATCCAGCATACTGATTATGTTCCTGCAGCAGGTCTCTGGCTTGACCGTTGGGACGGATCGCACGGTGACTTCTACTACGGAAACAACTTCGCTCAGTCATGGGGAGCCTTCCTTACCCAGTTCCCTACCACTAACTTCCGTCAGGAGGCTGCTTACAAGGCGAATATCGGAACTGACATAAGGATTGCCGGCTGCCTCGACATCGTTGCTGACGTATACTATCAGCAGAGACGCAACATTCTTGTCAGCGCTTCTTCATTGAATTCTTCGGTAGTAGGTATCCAGTCAGCATATGATGACAAGGGTGCTGTCCAGAGCTATGGTGCAGAACTCGGACTTCGTTTCGCGAAGACATATGCAAACGGTTTCAGCATCAATGCCACAGGAATGGCTACATACTCAAGAAACGAGATCATCGAGTGGATTGAGAACCCTGTATATCCTAATCTCTCTGTCATCGGAACTTCAGTAGATGCGGCACGCGGACTTGTTGCCCTCGGATTCTTCGAGAGCAAGGAAGATATCGAAAGCAGTCCTCTGCAGCAGTTCGGTCAGGTGAAGGTGGGAGATATCAAGTACAAGGATATCAACGAAGACGGAGTAATCAATGAGAATGATCAGGTTTCCTTCGATCTCGGTACTGCATTCCCGTCTTTGAACTATTCATTCAGCCTCGGTCTTGAATATAAGGGTGTCGGAATCAATGCGCTCTTCCAGGGTGCCGGCAACCAGATGAAGAACCTCCGTTATGTTGACGGCGTATGGGGTGCTCTTTCTGACAACAGAAACATGTCGCAGGAGTATTATGACAACTGCTATGACGTTGCTGGTGCAAACGCATTGTATCCTCGTCTTTCTGCGGAGAATGTGGCAAACAATGCACAGGAATCTACAATATGGTATCGCAATGTGTCTTGGTTCAAGATGCGCGACTGCGAACTTTACTACAGATTACCTGCATCTGTTCTCCAGCGCTCAAAGATCTCTGATGCAAAGGTGTTTGTCAAGGGACAGAACCTCCTGTCATTTGACAATATCCCTGCAATGGATGCCGAAAATCTCAACACAGGCTATCCTGTGATGAAGGCAGTTACCTTTGGACTTTCTGTAGTATTCTAATAAAGATTGACTTATGAAACTTGATAAAATTTGTTTATTTATTCTCGCCTGTGCCATGGCGCTTGCGTGTGCTGACCTCAACTACACCGAGGAAAATACACGTGATGAGCAGTGGTCATACGAATACTATGGAGAAGGTATAAAGAACATGGTGTTTGATGTTTACGCGCAGGTGTATAATCAGGAATTCGAATCCAACAGCACATCATTCCTTGCCGGTGCTACCGATGAGGCTGTTTATGCTTTGGAGACAGGTGCTGTCAACAGCTATGTAAATGGAGGATGGAGTCCTGCCAACCCATTCTCTACAACATGGGACAAGGCTTATACTGCAATTTCTGAAATCCATATGTATCTTGAGAAGATCCATCAGGCTGATCTCAGCGAGTGGGAACATAATGCAGAATATCAGAACTGGATCCAGCAGATGGAGCTCTTCCCTTACGAGCTTCGTTTCCTCAGGGCATACTTCTATTTCGAGTTGTTCAAGACTTACGGCGATGTTCCGCTCGTTACGACAACCCTTACCAATGCACAGGCAAACAATGTCACACGTACTCCTGCTGCTGAAATCGTGAAGTTCATCGTGGATGAAATCGATGAGATTGCTCCGCATCTTCCTGTTTCATATGCAACAGAAGTCGGCGCCGAATTCGGTCGTGCCAACCGTGTCGCCGCTTATGCACTTAAGGCTCGTACGCTTCTCTATGCTGCATCTCCTCTCCACAATACTACAAATGACAAGGCAAAGTGGGATGAGGCTGCAAAGGCTTGCGCATATATCATTGACAATGCTTCTGCATGGGGCCTCAAGCTCAGCAAGTATGCTGACCTTTGGGGAGAGAATGCGTTCTTCAACGCAGAACTCATCTGGGGTATCGGACGTGGCGCAAGCAACGCATTCGAGATGGCTCACTATCCTATAGGAGTGGAGAACGGTTCTTCAGGAAACTGCCCTTCACAGAGCCTCGTAGACCAGTATGAGTATCAGGACAATGGCCAGACATTCGCAGACCGTTACCCTGGTTCTATCGACCTCAATACAGTGAACCCTTATGAAGGCCTTGACCCTCGTTTTGCACTCACTGTCGTGAAGAATGGTGACGAGTGGCCTACCAACGGAACACAGAAGAAGGTCATCGAGACTTTTGCCGGCGGATTCAACGCATCTCCAAAATACGGCGCGACTCCTACAGGTTACTATTTGAGGAAGTACGTCGACGGAGCAGCCGTTACTACAGCCGACAACCAGGTTGCACGCCGCCATACATGGATTGTATTCCGTCTTGGTGAA
>JAFYLU010000059.1 GCA_017550025.1 Bacteroidales bacterium
CATCTGGCGCATGAGCTTGCGGTCGAGCCTGAAGCTGAGCTTCATGAAATCCGGGATGAAAAGGAGGCCGCATACGATGCAGCTTATGAATATCGCGAAGATCACATAGCTGAAGTCCGGAGTCTCGGGAATGAAATGAAGGAGCCAGCGGGCAGATTCCACATGTTTCGGAAACCAAAGGAACAGGACGAGGTTTGCAGCTGTCTCTGTGATGATCTTTATGGTCTTGAAAACGGCGAACTTAAAGGCCTTGTTCTCCTGACGGAGCTTGGCGAAAAGTATGGCCGTAACGGCGTCAAGGGCAAGAATTCCTCCCATGTACATTACGCATGCTTCATATCCGCCATAGCCAAGCATGGATGCAATCGGCGAGGCAAAGGCAATCATCAGGGCGAGGAAAGTCGCGCTGACGCAGAAGACCGTAACGAACGCGCTAGAGTAGACCTTCTTCGGATCGACGCCTTCCTTGTTTGCAAAGCGGAAGCATCCGGTCTCGAGACCGAGCACGAGAACCACCTGAAGGACAGCGATATACGCCATGAACTCCGTAACGACGCCATAGCTTTCCGGAGTCAGAAGCCTGGTGTAGATCGGAACGAAAAGGAAGTTTATTATGCGGGCCAGGATAGTGCTGAGACCATAAATGACGGTCTGTCCGGCCAATTGTTTTAAAGGATTTGCCATAATGAACGCAAAATTAGTTAAATTTGTCGTGTTAAAGCAAAACGACATGAAAAGAATACTCATAATCATGGCGGCTCTCACATTTGCCGTAGCATCATGCGGCCCGCGCGGCGGCAAGGGTGCGTCAGAGGCAGAGCAGGCCGACAGCACAGCAACAGTACAGACAATGGAAAACAAACAGATTGAAGAGCCTATGTTCGACATCTATACGAGCAAGGGCAAGATGAGGATCAAGCTTTACAACAAGACCCCTAAGCACAGGGACAACTTCGTGAAGCTCGTAAACGAGAAGTATTACGACGGAGTGCGTTTCCACAGAGTGATCGAGGGATTCATGATCCAGACCGGAGACCCATATTCAAGGGATACTGCGAAGATCGACCTCTGGGGACAGGGCGGACCTGACTATACCGTTCCTGCAGAGTTCGTAAACGAATACTGGCACAAGAAGGGAGCCCTCGCAGCAGCACGCCGCGGAGACATGGCAAACCCAACCAAGGCTTCTTCAGGCTCACAGTTCTATATCGTGCATGACGAGAACGCATGTCTGCACCTCGACGGACAGTACAGCATCTTCGGAGAGGTTGTAGAGGGACTTGAGATCATCGACAGGATCGCTACAGTGGATACAGATCCATACGACCGTCCTCTCGAGGACGTCTTCATCAACAGGATCACTCCTGTGATCGTTGAGCCAGCTCCTGCAGCAGAACCGGCAGACAGCACCAAAGCAGAGTAACGGATGGAGCTGAAAGATAGGATCAGATACATATTTTTCGACGCAGACGACACTCTGTGGGAAAATGAAAGATATTTCAGGGCAGCGGAAGAAAAGTTCGCTGCCTTGCTCTCTGAATACACCTCGCCGGAAGGACTCCAGCAGACACTATGGCAGAAGCAGGAAGACAACATTCCCCTATATGGCTATGGTTCAAAGACATACATGATCGGCATGGCCGACGCCGCCATGGAGCTTTGCGGAGGTACGCTTCCCGAGCACATATACTATGGAATCAAGGACATCATCAAGAACCTTGCGTTCCACGAGCTTGAGATCATTGACGGAGTCGTGGAGACTCTGGAGGCCCTTCAGGGCAGATACACGCTTATCGTAGCGACCAAGGGAGACCTCCCGGAACAGATGGGCAAGTTCAGGACCTCAGGTCTGGCAAAGTATTTTCATCACTGCGAGGTCATGGAGAACAAGGACGAGAAGAACTGGCTCGAGCTCATAGCCAAGCACGACATCAAGCCGGACGAGCTTCTGATGGTCGGCAACTCCGTGAAGTCGGATATCGCACCTGTAGTCGGCATCGGCGGCTGGGCTATCCACACTCCTCACGATATCGTCTGGGTGCATGAAATGATGGACATGCCCGAGTCAGACAAGATCATAGAAGTAAAGGAGATAACTGAAATCCTGAAGTATCTGATTTAAAGATCCTTCACTACGTTCAGGATGACAGGCTCGCATTTAGTAGGAAATTTTCGCCATTTGGATTCTTTTATGTTCTTTCTGAACCAAATCAAGGAATCTCTGGCACAGAATTCGCAATAAACTTAAACCGAATAGTTTTTTCATAGGTTAAGTTTTAGGTTAGAATTGCGGCGGCCTTCCGATGTGAATCGGAAGGCCGCTATCTTTTGCAGATTATTCGTATATTTGCATGATATATAAATGAATCTATATGAAGAAACACACATTCGGAGAATGGATGATTGCGGTAAGGCCTTGGTCCATCCCGGCTTCGGCGATGCCGATCATCGTTACTCTGGCCTATCTTTTCTACAAAGGAAGTGAGATAAACTGGCTCTATGGAGTATGGGCCCTTATCGGTATGGTCCTTTTCCACCTCGCGGGAAACACATGGAGCGACTATTTCGATTACAAGAAGAAAGTCGACGCAGAAGACACATTCGGCGCCAAGACATTGACAACAGGAATGTTCCAGCCGAAGGAGATCAAGAATCTGGCCCTCGGTCTGCTCATTGCAGCAACCATATGCGGTCTTGGTCTTTTCGCAGTAACAGGACTTCCGCTTCTTTGGATCGGTCTTGCAGGAGTGGCATGCACACTCCTCTACCCTATGCTTAAGTTCAATGCCCTCGGCGACCTTGACATCCTTCTCACATTCGCATTCCTTCCTACATTGGGAACGTCATACGCAGCTACCGGCACATTAGACTGGAACGTCCTTCTGATAGCCCTCCCTGTAGGACTCATCACAGACGGAATCCTCCACTCTAACAACACCCGCGACATGCTCACAGACAAGCGTGCAGGCATCAGGACCATGGCCATGAGTCTGGGAAACAATGTATCCGCATGGCTTTATGGATTTGAGGTGATCTTCCCGTTCATATGGATCGGAGTATGCTCCATCACAGGCCTCATGCCTCTTACGACCCTCGCGATCTTCCTCACCCTTCCTATAGCCATCGCATGCGCTCAGAGCATGAAGTTCAGTCTTACCGGAGGTGCAGGAGTCATCGCAGATCTCGACGTCAGGACAGCGAACCTTCAGCTTCTGTTCTCGCTCCTCCTTACAGCGGCATTCATCGTAGGAAAATTCATAGCGTAACATATGAATAAAGATATTTCATTGAAGAAACCGGCCGTCGGCATCTGTCTGGCGGCCGTTCTTTGGACAATAATGTTCTCCCCATGGACCGCTCCGCATGTCAATTTCTGGATCATGATGACATGTTCAGGAGCAACCTTGACCCTTTTCACATGCTGGGCCCGTCCGGGATGGTGGAAAGACGTACGCATCGACATTCCTAACATACTCATAGGAATTGCCCTTGCTGCGGCCCTATGGGGCGTATTCTGGCTTGGCGAGTATCTTTCGACCTTGCTCTTCGACTTCGCACGTCCTCAGGTCGATTCTATCTACGGCATGAAGGAGGGCGAAAAGCCATGGGTGCTGACTCTGCTGATGCTCTTTATCATCGGCCCGGCGGAGGAGATTTTCTGGCGTGGATGTATCCAGAACCGTCTTTCAGCTCGCTGGAACCCTAATGTCGGTTTCATATTGACAACTCTTGTATATGGACTTGTACATGTTTCCAAGTTCAATTTCATGCTCATAATGGCAGCTATGGTAGCCGGCTTCGTCTGGGGACTCGCCTACCGTTTCTTCCCCGAAAAGATCGGCGCCATCATCATCTCGCATGCCCTCTGGGACTGCGCTGTCTTCATCTGGTTCCCAATCATGTAGCCATACAAGGTGGGCTACATCTTACTATGTATCAACATATTACGAAATATCCGTGCCATACTCTGACCGGCACGGACATTTTGAATCATACTGAATATCAATTATTTGCTGCCCACTGCATAAATGTTGTAGTTTTCGGAACATTTCTGCGTCTAATGTGCAAAACTGAAAAAGCGACCATAGCATTAAATCTCCTTCAGAAAGCGAAGATAACGGAGCCCTACCTTTGGCCATCTGAACCCGAGTTTCCTAAGTTCGTTTACTGTAAAATCAGAACTGATCGGGATTTCTCTTGAAACTGCTGCCATAGAATTATAGAATCCAAGTACTGCAACATCTTTATCATCTTTACAAACCCTCAATTTTTTCTCAAATTCGCTCTGCGAGACTTCCCTTATTCTGAACGGATACATCTTACTCAATGTCTGAATGGAATAAGTATGGTGGTTGTACATATGATATACATTATTCACTTTTTTATGGAAGCACAATCCGACATAGGCCCGTGCACATGCATCAACCGGAGTAAAGTCGACCGTATAATCGGCAAGCTGCTCCCCATATATCCCTAACTTCAGAAGTCCTCTGATACGTTGTACAAACCCGTTGCTTCCGGCATTTATCTGGAATTTCCCATCGTGAATCCGCCATGTCAAGTTGCCTATACGGAAAATGTTCGCCTTAAGTCCCTCACTCCTTGCAATCAGCACAAGTTCTTCCGCTTTGTATTTTGAATGGATATACACATTCTGCTTATACTTCTGACAGATATTCAGACAGAATTCATTGAATTCCACATCCTGCATTCTTTGCTCGACGGTTCCTGACCCGCTCACACTCGCTGTTGAAGTATGTTGCAATACTGCTCCTGACTCTTTGCAGAACTCGATAACATTCTGGGTACCGATCACATTAGTGCGTTCGAAATCCTCATAATGCCCTGCATGACTCACCTTTGCTGCCGTATGGATCACCATGTCCACACGTCCGATCAGCTTAGCATACATCTCGTCGGAAAGCCCTAATTTCGGTTTTTCAACATCACCTTCGACCGCAACATAATGAATGCTACTCTTTTCTTCCGGGAAGTAATACTCCAGAATGCGGTTCAACTTCAAATAATCTCTCACCAGACAGATGACGGTAGCATTCCGTCCATTCAGTTCTCGAAGGATATGAGACCCTAAAAATCCTGTCGCACCGGTAAGAAGAATGCATTGAGGTTCTAAATCAGAATCCAGATCCGCGTCGCAGCGTAATAATTCATTGACATCTACCTCATTATCTTCCACTCTATCGGTATCTGCTGAGGTAAGATGTTTTTCCAACAGTTCAGCTGTAGGGTGTGTATACAGGTCCTGAGTCTGTATCCCCAAAACCAAGGCAGTCTCCATTGCAGCCAGACTGTCGCCTCCCATATCAAAGAAATCATCTTTGATACCGATCCTTGAGCGGCCGAGTATTTCCTCAAATGCAGAAACAACCTTTTTCTGCACTGGCGTGGTCGGCGGCATATACTCTTCAGAGTTCTTCCTGATAAGCATATCTATCATCTGCAAGGCTTCCTTACGCTTTACTTTAAGAGTAGTGGTCTTAGGGAACTCTCTCGGCATGAAATCATATGCTACAACCTTCTTATATGACGGAAGATCTGAATTACATTCATGCAAACCTTTTTTAATAGAGTTTATCACACCTGCATCATTGATGTCGGAAGGATGAATTGCGGCACATATTTTACCGTTACGCTCATATACCATGACATCCTTGACTCCTTCAATTGTCATCAGAAGCGTTTCCACTTCTTCCGGATATATATTTTTACCATTTGGGAGAATGATCAGATTCTTTCTACGTCCTGTAATATACAGATACCCATCTTCATCCAGATAGCCCAGATCACCTGTGCGGAACCATCCGTCCTCAGTAATCACCTCAGCTGTGGCTTCCGGATTCTTGTAATAACCGAGCATAACACAATCACCTTTGGTAAGGATTTCCTCATCTTCAATCTTTACCTTCATGCATGCAATCGGTTGTCCTACCGACCCAAGGCGGTTTGCCTTCGGATAGTTCGTCGCGACCAAAGGAGCACACTCAGTAAGACCATACCCCTGATATATATTTATGCCCAATTCATCGAACATCTCAGCAACTTCAAGACGGAGGGCTGCTCCCCCGACAACAATACTTGAGAGATTACCTCCAAACTTGTCCAATACACTTTTATAAAGCTTTCTTCTTATGTCAATGTTGAAGTGCTTGAGCAGGCTGTTCAATTTCTTCGCAAATGCAGCCTTACGTCTGTTTTCTGCCGAAGCCATACCATCTTGAATCTTTTTATAGAAAGCATCGGCTATGGCAGGCACAACAAGGAGGATAGATGGTTTAAATGTATTGATGTTTGACTGTATGTTTTCAAGACGATCGTTGATACAGATTGTAATACCTCTACAAAGCATTCCCAAATGTCCTATAGTAAGTTCATATGTATGATGAACCGGCAATACAGACAATGCAATCGGAGGGCAACTGATGTTTTCGAGAATATTCATTCTGTAATATTCCGACATATTTGCCGTAATGTTTTTCTGGCAGAGCATGACTCCTTTGCTGATACCGGTCGTTCCTGATGTGTAAAGTATTTCCGCAAGGGAGTCCGGATCGGGAACAGGAAGCTGAACCGGTGATGTTGCAAGTATCTCTTGGAAATCATCACCATCGAAGCGTACCACATCTCTCCTGCTGTCTTTATCCTGTTCTATCTCCTGCAGCAGATCTTCAAAGTCATCAGATGCGAACACAGCATCCACATCCCCTGATTCAAAGATGTTCATTATCTCTTTTTTAGAGAGCAGTCTGTCGATAGGGAGCACTACGTTTGCACTGCAGATTATGCCAAGAAATGTTGCAACCCACTTATAGCTGGTCGGGCCGATTATGGCAATATGCTTTCCGTAATAACCCTTATTCACCATCCACGAAGCAATGGATTTCACATCGCACGTCAGTTCCGAATAGGTCTTGTCTACTATCATGTCCTCGACATGATATCTGTACGCAATCTTGCTGCCATACGCCATGTCAATTTCATTCAGAAACATATGCAGATCGGTCAGATTGCACAGATTTGAGATTTGTTGTTCCATAATTCACTTGTAATGGTTGGCCCCTATTTAATCCTCTGTGGTATCGCTGTTGTTCATTGCTCTTTGCATATAACGCATAAGTTCTACCGTATTGTTGATGCCGAGCTTCTTGAACAGATTGTTTTTATGATTTTCGACAGTACGTTGAGAAATATTGAGATGATCTGCTATTTCTTTGTTTAAAAGTCCTTTTGCACATAGGTTTGCGATTTCAAGCTCGCGTCTGGTAAGTTTTATTTCAGGAATATCTGCCGTGTATGATGTTATTGACATGATCTCATCACGGATACTCTTAGGTATATTGGAACTTGCAATGGCGAGCAGACGGCTCTTATCATAATTTGCCTTTAGAAGCATCGCATTCCTCTCATTTGTGATTTTTGTCGTTTTCCTGCTGATATACAAAAGAACGCATAACAGCACCAGGAGAGTAATCAGAAGTATGATGAGGAAACTCCTCCATTTCAACATTTCTTCCTGGTGCAGGATAGCCTGTTCCTTCTCCAATGTATCGTATTTTACCATAAAAGATTGCATAAGCTCTGCAGTATTCTCATCATTTATTATCTGCAGCAGTTTTATATGCTCCTCGAGGTGATACAGTGATTTTCTGCTGTCAATCTCTTTGAAAAGTTTATAGAGCCCGTTTCTGGCACGGGATTCCATATAAATATGGTTTATCTCCTTACATAGCGATATTGCCTTTTCAAAATACTCTTCAGATGCAGCAACTTCCTTGTTTACTGCGGCAATTTCACCAAGCTGACAATATGTAATAGCCAATGAATTATAGTTATTCTGCTGGAGAAAGACCGGCAATGCCTGCTGCAATTCACGATTCGCGTCTGCATATTGTTTAAGCTCGATCAATATTGCAGCCTTCTGGCTTCTCCTGACCGTAGTTTTGGCTATGGTGTTATCCAAGCTGTCCAGCCGCAACGCTTCATCAGCAAAGTCCAGGGCCTTCTGTGTTTCTCCCAATTTCAAATAAACTTCAGACGCCAGGCCATATCTGACAGCCAATGATGAACTTCTATTGAGTTTTGTCTCTATTAAAATTGCTTCATCAATATATTTCTTGGCATTTACAGGTTCTCCATGCATCAGATAAAGTCCCGCTATGGTATTCAGAGAAGAACTGAGACCTTCCTGATTATTTTGTTTGCGGTCTATATGCAGACATTTTTCAGCATATTCAATAGCAGTAGCTAATTCCCCTTTCAGTCTGAAAACAAGGCTGGCCAGATTATAGCAATCAGCCATGAGAGTTTCATCTGTTATCTCACTCTGCAATGCCTTCTGTATCTGATATGCAGACAGATTTATCAAGTTCTCATTAAATGCCCAATAAGCTATCAGAAAATCTGTGCCCGATTCCAAATCATCTTTGTAATCAATTTTAGCCTGATCCGCACTAGCAAGATAAACGGAATCCATCACCTCCTTGGTGCAATGTTGCATGTACAAATCGTGAGGGATATCTGCTAAAAGAATAATGAATGACAACAGAATACACATAAGAACAGTAATGATTTTAATGATGCAAATATTTGACTTTTAGTTCACATATCCATCATGAAAACTTGAGTAAATATACCTAAAATAGCGAATACGGCACATCAGAGAACTCTTTTATTGTAATTCTGATACATCCGCTGCAATTTTATTATATTTACATGATTTGTAGTTTTTAAAAGCATCGTGCGTCTAATATGTAAAACTGAAAAGAAATGGACTCATTGGAACTTGATTTTGCGCGGATCATAAGAGAGCATAAGGGTACGATCTATACGGTCTGCTACATGTTCTCGAAGGATGAGGAGGAGATTGCGGACCTTTTCCAGGACATCCTTGTGAATCTCTGGAAGGGATTTGCGAAATTCCGTGGGGATAGCAGTGCGAGGACATGGATATACCGTGTCAGCCTGAACACCTGCATTTCCGCTGAACGAAAGAAGAAACGTAAGGGCGAGACGGTGCCTCTTGACATGAACATCAATCTTTTTGATGATTCTGCAGAGGACATGAAGCAGATCAGAATGCTTCAGAGCCGCATCAGCAGGCTCGGGCCGTTCGACAGGGCTATCGTTCTCCTGTGGCTCGAGAATATGAGCTATGACGAGATCGGAGCCATAGTCGGAATCACGGCCAAGAACGTTTCAGTCCGTCTTTTCAGGATCAAGGAACAACTCAGGAACATGTCAGACGAAAAATAGCACAGAGATGGAAAACACATTCATATCACACGAACTCGACGAGATGCGATCTCAGATCAACGCACTCAAGGAAAAGCTCGAAAAGCAGACAATCGTGAACGAGGAGCACATCCGCAGATCGATGAAGTCAAAGATGTCGGATATCAACAAGACCGTGACAGTAACGATAATTCTGGGTATATTCGCCCTTGTATACTGCACCTGGTTCTTCTACTCGCAGAGCTGTTCACTGGCATTCGTGATTTCAACAGCAGTGATGCTCGCAATCTGCCTGGGCCTGATCATCGGTCAGAAGATCACGCTGGGACGCATGGACCTGTCGCAGGGTAATCTGATAGATACCGCTCAGACCCTCAGCAAGATCAAGACCCATTACCAGAACTGGCACAAGATCGCCATACCTGTACTCGTGGTCTGGTTCGCATGGCTTATGTACGAAATGACAAGTGTCTTAGGCATGAACTCTCCCATGGCGATAGGCTTCTGCTGCGGCGCCGCTGTCGGCGGTATCATAGGAGGCGTCATCGGTTTCCGCATCAACCGCAAAATTGTGCGAAAGGCCTGCGAGATCCTCGATCAGATCAAAGAGCTTCAGAAGGAATCATAAATCAACAGAGAGGCACTTTAGCGGAGCCCGCAATTTCAAGATTGACGGAAATATCCAAAGCTTTGAATGCTCGGATAATCGTATTGAGGGTCAGATTCTGACCATGCTCAATCTTGGATACGCGGGCGGCCTGAATGCCCATCATTCTGCCGAATTCTTCTTGCGTCAGGTTTTGGGCGATTCTTGCTGCCTTGATGGCTTCACCAACAAGATATGCCTGCATCTTCGCATCATACTCTACACGTGCAGAAGAATCCTTACTGCCGACAACTTCATCCAGAACCTCATTATGAGTATAGTATTTCATATCATTTACCTTTTAAATATTCCTTTCTGATACTGATTGCTCTCTCAATTTCTTTGCCCGACGTCTTCTGACTTTTCTTAATGAAGCCATGTGTTGTCAAAACCAAAGAATTGTTGAAAGTATCCCAAAATGCGAAAATCCTATAAGATACCCCTTTATATGATGTTCTGAATTCCCAGATTTCCGTATCCTTCAATTTCTTGAATAAGGTACTGTCTAAAACATAACGGCATTTATCGATATTGAAGAGTATCTTGTTGCTGGCTTTAGGGTCCAGAGACTTTAAAAAGTTCAACACCTCCTCAGAATACAGCACATCAAACTTAGGGTTCTGATTCATATGATCATTGTTGCAAAGTTAATTAAATTTTCCATATATGGAAATACGGGAAGTACAACCATACTTGCTACGCAACAAATTTCAAGATGATATGGGCCTTAAGCAATACCCAATCAGATATTTTTCTTTTTCTGAAAGAAAGTTTTTCTTTTTTTGAAAGGTTTTGAACTTTTTTGAAAGGGATTCCCGGTCGAGCCGGGAATGACGGAGAGGGAAGTCAGGAATGACGATGAGGGAAGTCAGGAATGACAGAGAGAAGCCGGGAATGACAGAGAGAAGCCGGGAATGACAGAGAGAAGTCGGGATTGGAAAGGTGAGGGATGGAGAGGTGAGGGATGGAGAGGTGAAAGAAAAAAATGACCACCGGGGATACCGATGGTCATCTTGTATATGGATTGTTTTAAGATCCGGAATTAGTCAGCGAGTGAGATTCTCTTGAAAGTAACGATCTTAGCCTCAGCGTCAGCTGCCTTAACGACATCCTTCACTGCAGTCTTGCCGTCACCCATCTGATAGCCCTGCTCCTCGAGAGTCTGCTCCTTGAAGAACTTCTGGAGACGACCCTTAGCGATGTTAGCTACCATCTGCTCAGGAAGGTTTGCTGCCTTCTCTGCAGAAACGGTCTTGATGATCTCACGTGCCTGCTCAGCCTGCTCAGCTGTGATCC